>JALOOS010000306.1 GCA_025454275.1 Desulfobacterales bacterium
CATGCCACTGCAGAATTTCGGCAGCATTCTGAACTTCGCCGAGGAGCTGGAGAGCCAGGACCGGCAATTTTATGAGACCGCCGCCTCCAACCCGGCCTGCACCGCCCTTCGGGCGCTCTTCTCCGAGCTGGCCGAGGGTGCGGCCAAAAACGTCAAGACGGTCCAGCGCATCCGCCGCGAGAACGTGACCGAGATGATCCTCGAGCCCATCCGGGACTTCACCCGGGCGCCCTTCTGCGAGGTCTGCGAGGGGGCCGCCGTGCTTGGCGCCGCCGAGCTCCTGGAGACCGCCAAACGGCTAGAGGCGCGGGCCGAGCGCTACTACACCGAGGCATCGGCGAAGATCAAGGCCCTGCCCGAGGTGGCCCGGGCGCTGAAAGGCCTGGGCAAACAGCGGACCACCCGAGCCGCCCGGCTCGCCGCCGCCTGAAACGAACCGCGCACCCAAGGAGACCCGCCATGACGGATACCGCCGCCCGCGTCCGGGAGTATGCCGCCCACAGCTTTCACACCTGGAGCCGCCAGAAGGGGTGGAAGGCCCCCCTGCTCGTCAACGACGCCGAGGGCATTTATTTCTACGACCACACCGGCAAGGCCTACATCGATTTCTCCTCCCAGCTCATGTGCTCCAACCTCGGCCACAAAAACCCGGTGGTGATCGAGGCCATCGTGCGGCAGGCCGAAAAGCTGCCCTACATCGTGCCGAGCTTCGCCAACGAGGCGACCATCGCCGCCGTGGAGGCCCTGCGCACGGTCATGCCGCAGGGGCTCGACCGCTTCTTTTTTTCCACGAGCGGCACCGAGGCCAACGAGGCGGCGGTCAAGATGGTGCGCCAGGCCTGCGCCCCGGCCTACAAGGTGATCTCCCGCTACAAGTCCTACCACGGCTCCACCGCCGCGAGCATTTCGCTCACCGGGGACCCCCGGCGCTGGTACGCCGAGCAGGCCCGGTTCACGGTGCCGGGGGTCTGCTTTGCGCCCGACAGCTACTGCTACCGCTGCCCCTTCGCGCTCACCTACCCCCAGTGCGGCGTGCAGTGCGCCCGGTACCTCGACTACATGATCCGCGAGGAGGGCAATGTCGCCGCCCTCATCGTCGAGCCGGTCGTCGGGACCAACGGCCGGCTCATCCCGCCGCCCGAGTATTACCCGATGCTGCGCGCCATCTGCGACGCCCACGGGGTGATGCTGATCGCCGACGAGGTGATGTCGGGCTGGTTTCGCACCGGCACCGCCTTTGCCATGGAGCACTGGGGGGTGGTCCCCGACCTGATCACGACGGCCAAGGGGGCGAGCGGCGCCTATACCCCGGTGGCGGTCACGGCCGCCTCCGGGAAGCTGGCCGAATTCTTCGAGGAGGAGGTGTTCTGCCACGGCCACACCTACGCCTTCCACCCGCTCGCGGCGGCGGCCGTCCCGGCCGCCATCGGCGAGCTGAAGAAACTGATGGCATCGGGGCAGCCGCAGCGCGTTTCGGCCCACCTGAAACGGCAGCTTTACGATCTGGCCGAGCGGCACCTCTCCGTCGGCGACGTGCGCGGGATCGGCCACTTCTTTGCGCTCGAGCTCGTCAAGAACCGCAAGACGAGGGAGCCCTTCGACGTGAAGGCCGACAAGTTCAGCCAAACCAAGGCGCTGATGACCGGGCGGGTCGCTGCGGACGCGATGCAGCGCGGGGTTTACATCAGCCCCTGGTACGACACGCTGGTGATCGCCCCGCCCCTTATCATCACCGAGGCGCAGGTGGACGAGGCCCTGGCGGTGCTGGAGAGCTCGCTTGCGATCGCCGACCGCGAGGCGGTCGACACCGGCACCCCCGTCTCCCGCAGCACTGAATATGCAAAAGACCGTTGACACGCGAGCGGTTGCAGCCCCGGCGGCGGTATAACCGCCGTCTCGCAGCTCAGGATTTTTGCGGCCGGCCATCCACCTCCCTAAAAAACCAGGCCCGGCCGGGGGCGACGCCCCGGCCGGGCCTGGTTTTTTGCAACTTTTTTCTAAATGTTTTCGAAGACCTGCCGATCCTACCAGAAGCAAAGGCCCTTATTCATTGCTTGACTACCCGGCGCCGGTTCTCTATAAAGGGCGCATTCAGGGGAACGCTTTTGCGGCCGGGCGCTCCCCATTCAGGCCCAACTATTTAAAAACATGAGATTTTCGGACTGAACTGCGGCAGCCCATGGCGACGGTGAATCTGAAAAAACGGGAAGTGGAGTGCAAGATCGTCTACTACGGTCCCGGCCGCTGCGGCAAAACCACCAACCTCCAGTACATCTTCCAGAACAGCCGCCGCTACATGATCGACGACATGGTCTCCATCAAGACCAAGGGGGACCTGACGCTCTTCTTCGACTTCGTCCCCATGGGACTGGGAAAAATCAAGGGCTGCGAGGTGCGGGTCCAGCTCTACACGGTGCCGGGCCAGGTCAAATATGCCTCGACCCGCAAGCTGGTGCTCAAGGGGGCGGACGCGGTGGTCTTCGTGGCCGACTCGATGCGCGTGCGGCACGAGCACAACATCGAGTCGATCAAGGACCTGGCGCAGAACCTGAAAGATTACGGATTGAACATCCTCCAATTCCCCTTGATCATGCAGTGGAACAAGCGCGACCTCGCCGACCAGGGCGTCCCCCTGATGTCGGTCGAGGAGATGAACACGTTTTACAACCGCCAGCTCAAGGCTCCCGCCTTCTCCGCCAGCGCCGCCACCGGCATGGGCGTGAACGACACCCTCAAAGCGGCCCTCGTCCTGACCCTCAAATCCGTCAAGAGCCAGGCCGGCTGGGAAT
>JALOOS010000050.1 GCA_025454275.1 Desulfobacterales bacterium
AAGGCCCCGTAGGTCAGCGCGTGCAGGAGCTGGGCGCCCAGGATCCACCCGGTGGAAGCCGACGCCGCCATGATCCCCCAGCGCAGGACGGCCGCGCCGAAGGCGATGATCAGCGTGGCCTCCAGCGAGAGCCGGGTGAAGAGCCGTTTGGAGAAGAGCATGACCCCGATCTCCGCGCCCGAGGCGAGCGCCCAGCAGGCACCGATGAAGGTCGCCGAAAATCCCTGCTGTTCCAGGTGGATCGAAAAAAAACCATAGTAGGTGCCGTGGCTCACGAGCATCAGGAAGGCGCACAGGATGAAGACGAGCGGCTGCCGTGCGATAAGGGCCCGCGTCTCCCGCCCGAAGGTGAGGGAGGTCCGGACCGGGGCGCGCGGCAGGCTGAACGAAACGATCGCATGCATCAGCGACAGCGCCAGGATGGCGGGGATGATGATTCCGGCCGATGTCGCATCCACGATCCGGCCGACGCTCAGCACCACGGCGATGAAGCTGATCGAACCCCAGGCGCGGACCCGGCCGTAGCTGCTTTTATCGCGGCCGAGCATCTCCATGCTGAACGTTTCCAGGAAAGAGATGATCGGGGCGTAGAAAACGCCGTAGGCGGCCGTGATCACGGCCATCGCGAGGAAATCCTCCGTGGCGAGAAAGGCGGCCCAGATGCAGGCGCTCGCGGTGTGGCAGAGGATGTAGATCGGACGCCGGCGGCCGCTGCGGTCGGCGGCGACCCCCCACAACAGCGGGAAGATCACCAGGGTGACGGCGCGCAGCGCCGACAGCACGCCGATCTGCCAGCCGGAGAACCCCAGATGATAGCAGTAGAGATTGAAGTACGGCAGGAACAAGCCCATTACTCCGAAAAAGAGGAAGTATTGGGAGGCGAGTACGAGGGAACCGCGCGAGCGGGCAGCCGGCAGGAGCTCCATGGTCCCATCATACGGCATGTCGGCCGGGTTTACAAAATTCGGTCAAGATGCTACGTTTGAACCGATGCACGCGTTTCGAATTTATCCTGGCAAGGCGGGCGGGAGCGAGGTTCGTGATCGCGCAAGCAACCTCTGCGGCCGAGCCCTTCTGGCAATGGCGCTCGTCCTTCTCCTCGGGGGCTGCGCGGCACGACCGTCGCCGCCCGGGAGGAGCGTGCCGGACTACCGGCCGGACAGCCGGGTCGAGCGCCCTCCGCCGGAGACGGCTCCCGGGCAGCCGAAGCCTTACAAAGCCTTGGGGCGCTGGTATCATCCCATTCCGGATGCCAGCGGGTTCCGCCAGCAGGGAATCGCCTCCTGGTACGGGGCGGATTTTCACGGCAAGTCCACCTCGAGCGGCGAGGTCTACGACATGCACGCCATGACCGCCGCTCACAAAACCCTCCCTCTCGGAACCCTCGTTCGCGTGCGCCATCTGGGCAACCAGCGTTCGATCGAGGTGCGCATCAACGACCGCGGCCCGTTTGTCGGGGACCGGATCATCGATTTGTCCTTCGAGGCGGCCCGTCAGCTCGACGTGGTGCGGCCGGGTACGGCGCCGGTGGAGGTGGTGGCCGTGGGGAGCGTTCCGGGCAGCCCGGTGGATCTCTACTCCGGCAATTTCACCTTTCAGGTGGGCTCCTTCGCCAGCCGGGTGAATGCCGAGCGGTTGCAGGCGGACTTGAACCTGCGCTTCGGCAATGCTCACATCGTCGAGTTCGAGCACAAGGGCCGGACATACTACCGGTTGCGGGTCGGCAAGGCCTCCTCGCTCGACGAGGCGATCGCCTATGAAGCCCGGCTGCGCCAAAGCGGTTTCACGGACGCATTCGTGGTGGCGGAATAGAGCGCGAGGCGGACTCCGGCATGCTGCAACGGGTTGTTTTTCTGGACCGCGACGGGGTGATCAACCGCGATTCGGCGGACTACATCACCCGCGTGGAGGCATTCGAGTTTCTGCCGGGCAGCTGCGAGGCGCTCGGGCGGCTGGCCGCCGCCGGGTGCAGCGTCGTGGTCGTCACGAACCAGTCCGCTCTCGGCCGAGGGTGGCTGACGGCGGAGGGACTGGCGGCGATCCATGCCCGGCTGGAGGCGGGGGTGCGGGAGCACGGCGGCCGCATCCACGACATCTTGGTCTGTCCCCACCGCCCCGATGAGGCGTGCGGCTGCCGCAAGCCCCGGCCCGGCCTCATCGCGGAGGCCCGGCGCCGCCACGCCATCGACCTCACCGCAGCGGTGATGGTGGGGGACAGCGTGCGCGATATCGAATGCGGGCGGAATGCCGGTGTCGGGACGGTGGTGCTGGTGCGGACCGGAAACGGCCGCCAGGCCGAGGCCGAACTCGGCCGCCGGGGCCTGCCGCCGGATTTCATCGCGGAGGACCTGCCGGAGGCCGTGGACTGGATCCTCCGCCTGACCACTGCCGGATAAAGCACAAGCGGAGCAGGCTCTTTTGCATGGATGGCGGCGCGGGAAGGCCGATGCACGTCGCCTGCGGCGGTGCGTCGGCAGACAATAGGCGCCGCAGCGCCGGCGGGTGGAGGCGCAAGGCAGGGATTGGCTTTTTGGGTCGGCGCGGTGCGCGTAGGAAGGCCAAGATCAAGGCGCGCGAGAGCCGCGGCGCGAGGCGTATCCCGCCGAGGCGGGACCGCAGCGCCGGCGGGTCGAAGCGCAACGCAGAGATTGGCCTTCCTACGCGCACCGCGGTCAGGGGTCGGAATCGGGCGGCGGCATGGGAATCTTGAAGAACTCGACCCCCTCCTGCTTGAGGATTTTTTCTTCGGATTCGGTGCTGACGCCGCGGATGTTGCGCGGTGCGCTCACCCCGTAATGGATCTTGAGCGCCTCCCGCGCGAAGTCGCAGCCGACATTGTCGAAATTCTGCTCCACGAACTCCCCGAGCTGCTTGCCGATCCGGTTCCACACGGCCTCGGCCGGGGCCTCCGTCGCCTGCGGGGCGGGGCTCTGCGAAGCGCGGATCGCGAAACGCGACGGGACTTGAACGATGGCGGTGTCGTTGCACACCGGACAGGAGATCAATCCGCGCTTTTTCTGGTCGAGAAATGTAGGACGGTCTTCAAACCAGCCTTCGAACGAATGACCGTTGGCACATCTCAAATCATAGGCGATCATGGGCGCTCCTCCGGGAGAGGTTTGCGCCGGTGCAGCCGGCCGGCGGCACTCTCCGGGGGATAACGATGGATTAATCGTTCAATCTGATATAAACACAGAATAAACGAACCCGGTCGTTTCGTCAAACCGTTCGTATCGGACATTCGCCGGCTGCCGGCTGCGACCCGACGCCGGGCCGGGCGGCCGCAAGGGGTGAAGGAACGTGTGCATGCGGTTGAAAGGTGCGGTGTGGGGGATCTTCGGGCTGTGCCTGCTGGGGGTCGGCGGGAGCTCCTGGGCGGGGTCCGTTTACGTGTCCGACGTCATCCGGGTGGCCGTCCGGTCCGGCCCGGGCGCTGATCAGCCGTCGCTCGCCCTGGTCGAGAGCGGCCAGGCGCTGGAGCTGTTGCAGCCCGGCGATGAGTGGTCCCAGGTGCGCCTGGCGAACGGTGTGGAGGGGTATATGCCGTCGCGCTTCCTGGTCGCCGCCCCGCCCGGCCGCCACCAGGTCGCCCGGCTGGAGGAGAAAATCAAATCCCTGACCCAGCAGGCGGCCGGGCTGAGCGAAGAGAACACCCGGTTGAAGGCCGACAACGAGAAGCTCGCCGCGAAGGCGGCCGAGGGGCAAAAAGACCTTGATGCGCTGCGCGGGGAGTTCGATCGCTTCCGGGAGGAAACCGCCGATGCCGCGGCGCTGAAGCGTCGGGCCGACGGTCTGACGGATGAGCTCGAACAGAAAACACGGGAGATCGCCGAGCTGAGCAACCGGCCGGAGGCGATCTTCCCGCCGACCACGCTCTACTGGTTTTTGGCCGGAGCCGGCGTGCTCCTGGTCGGGTTTTTGACCGGCTACAGCGTCAAGCGCCAGCGGCGATGGTCCTCTCTCAGCTGAGCGCCATGTGGATTCCCGCGGACACCCTGTTGACCCTGGTGGCGTTGGTTGCGCTCTCGGGGTTCTTTTCAGCCGCGGAAACCGCGCTCTTTTCCATCTCCCCGGCCCAGGCGATTTACCTCGGCAATCAACCCGGCCGCGCCAACGCCCTCATCCACCGGATGAAGCAGGATCCCGACCGGCTGCTCAACACGATTCTGATCGGAAACACGCTGGTGAACATGGCGGCCGCCGCTCAGGCCACGGCCGTCACCCTGCAGGTGATCCCCGTCCACGCGGTGGCGGTCAGCACCGGGGTCATGACCCTGGTGGTGCTGGTGTGCGGCGAGGTGTTTCCCAAATCGGTGGCGCTCGCCAACGCCATCCCGATCGCCCGCACGGTCATTGTGCCGATTTACTGGCTGTCGCAGCTGCTTTATCCGCTGGTGCTTCTCTTGAACATGATATCCCGCATGACTTCACGGATCCGCAAACCGCCCGCGGTCACCGAGGCGGACCTCCTCTCCATCGTCGAGGCCGGCGGCGGCGAGAGCCAGATTCCGGATGAGGAGCGGCAGCTGATCTACAACATTTTCGAGTTCGACGACACCAGCGCCTCCGAGATCATGACGCCCCGGGCGGACATGTTCGTGGTCGATGTGAATCAACCGCTCGATCTGCCGGAGCTGTACAAGTCGGGCTTCAGCCGCATTCCCGTCACCGATGGCGACATCGACCGCATCGTCGGCATCCTGAACATCAAGGACCTTCTCCTGCACCAGGCCGTCGGAGCAGCTCCGGTCGATGTGCGCCGGATCATGCGCCAGCCTTATTTCGTTCCGGAGCACAAGAAGTTGAACCGCCTCCTTCAGGGGTTCCAGCGGCGCAAGCAGCACCTGGCCATCGTGGTCGATGAACACGGGGGGGTGTCGGGGCTGATCACGCTGGAGGATGCCCTGGAGGAGCTGGTCGGTGAAATCATCGACGAAACCGACGAGATCCACGAACCGCCGATCATACCGGTCGGAGACGGCGAATGGCGCGTTCTGGGCAAGACCGAAATCGGAGAGGTCAACGAGACGCTGCAGATGCGCATTCCCGATACCGGGGAGTACGACACTTTCTCCGGCTACATCCTGAAGCGGATCGGCCGGATCCCCAAGGTGACGGAGGAGATCGAACTGGGAGAATTCGCTGCGGTGGTGACGGAGCGCGAAGGAAACCGCATCATCGCCTACCGGGTGCGTCGCAACGCGCCGCTGCCCATGGAGGATTCCCCGTCCGCCTGAGCCGCCGCCTCGCGGCCTTTCCGTGGAACTCCCCGGCCCTTGGGCGGCTGAGGGTGAGAATGGACAAGGCCCTGCCCTCCGAGCAGGCACAGCGGGGCTCCTCTTCCGGTTGCGGCGGATCGGATGCACGGACGCCGAAAAGCGGTTCCGGCGCCCCGGAGGCAAGAGAGCCGCCGGGGCGCAGAAACCGCTTTTCAGCTCCGCACGTCAACACTAATTGACGGCGTCCTTAAGGCCTTTGCCGGCGACGAATTTGGGCGCTTTGGACGCGCTGATCTTGATCTCCTCGCCGGTCTGCGGGTTGCGGCCCTTGCGCGCTTTGCGCTTGGTCACCTTGAAAGTCCCGAAGCCCACCAGCGTGACCGTATCTCCCTTTTTCAGCGCCTTGGTGATGGACTCGAAAACGCAGTCCACCGCCGCCTGGGCCTCTTTTTTGGTGCTGACGACACTTGCTACCTCGTTGACCAGATCTGTTTTGTTCATCGACATCCCCTTTCGTTCCATGATGGTTCAGTTGACAATCGCGATGATACCGACGGCATGCAGCGCCGGCCGGCAGTCAGATGCTGTCGCGGCAGCTTTGGCAGTATTTGCGCGGAGTGCCCCGGCCGATCCAGTGAAAATTCATGACGTGTTTCTTGCCGCATTTCGGGCAGAGGCATTCCACCTTGCTTTTGTCGTGGTCAACGCCGTTGTCGATCTCCTCCGCGGTGTGTTCACGGGGCGGCTTGGCGGCTGGGCTTTTGGATGCGTTGCGTTTGGGAGATGCCATTTCGAAAAGCTCCATAGGGCTTATGGGCACCCGTGCGTCGGCGTTTCCGCACCGCCGCAACGCACAGCGGCATTTCTGCCATGAAAGACACGATGAGGTGCGCCCATCAGGTGCCGGTCAACTTTTCCATCGTCTCGATCTGGGTTTTGCACCGGATGCAGTGGCGGGTGACGGGACGTGCTTTCAGGCGCTCAATGGAGATATCTTCACCGCAGGACTCGCAAGTGCCGTAAACACCTTCCTCGATGTCCTCCAGGGACTTGCGGATTTTTTTGATCAGCATGCTTTCGCGGTCGCGGATCCGCAGAGTAAAGTTGCGTTCCGAGTCGAATACCGCCCGGTCCAATGGGTCCGGGAGCGCTTCGTCGCTTTCCCTCAAACCGCTCATGGTGCTGTCGGCGTGGGTCAGGAGATCATCCAGCCAACTCGTAAGGAGTTTTTTAAAGTATTTTAGCTCTTTTTCTTTCATGGCGGCATCCTACGTCGAATTCGGCACCGGGCATCATTACCAGAACGCATCGCAGCCGTCAACGGCATCGGCAGATAATTTCCCTTATTCCTGAAGCCCTAGTTTTTTTCAAGCTTTTTTTACCGCACCGGCCCCCTGCGGCGACCGGAGCTTCAGGCCGGCGCCGTGTTGACAGCCATGAAGGGGTGGCCTATGATGATCGGACATGGCCTTCGACGGGGTCCTCCTCCTTCGCGCGCCCGGTGCCCCACGACTGCAGCTCATCCGCGCATTCACTCCTCGGTCGATTGACATCAGCACCTCCATTCGTGTCGATTCGCCTCCCGCAGAGCCGTTGATCACGTGTTTTAAACCGTGTGCCAAGCACGCGGTTGAACGTGCAGCGAGTGAGGCACGAACGTGCGTTTGCCATTTCGGCCTTGGCCCGAAAATCCAGGCCGCCTTCTTTGCGGGTGGCCGTTGACTCCGGCAGGGTCGGTGCCGGCCGAGGTGTCCGCTGCGCCCCGACACGGCGGGACCTCCGCCTCTGCCGAAAGGAGCTTTGAGATGAGCGATTCCACCGAGAAGCGATGCGACCTCCGGAACCCCTGCGACTTCCTCATCGAGTGGGCTTATTTCAACAAGCCGGAGACCTATGGGGCGCGCCTTTTGAACGTCAGCGGGAGCGGGGGCTACTTCGAGTGCGCAACGCCGATCATCCCGGGGGCGACCCTGCTGATTCGCCTGCACTCATCCACCATGGTCGAGGCGGCGGAGCCAGGCCACCTCCATTTTCGCACCACCGGGCTCGGGGAGGTGAAGTGGTGCCGCGAACTGGCAGCCGGAGGCCCTCCGCGGTTCGGAGTGGGGATCCGCTACCATCTGCCGGTCTGAGGAGAGGGCCGCTGCAGCACCACTCTGCCCGGGACTTTTCTTGCCGTGAGCGCTGTGTTAGAGAGCCCCCGTTCCGGCCCCCCTGCCTCGGCCCTGCCCTGAGGGAGGCGGCGGCCTCCGCGCCCGCCGAGTGCCGCCCTCACCGGGGGTGCCGGCCTGCTCCACAGCGGATCAACTAACCGGCAGAAGGTGCGACCTTATGAGACCCCATACGGTGTGGAACATCCTCTGGAACTTGACCCTGATCACCGCCGGCAGCGTGCTGTGCGCGGTCGCCATCAACGGCATCCTCATCCCGCAACAGTTCCTGGCGGGCGGGATCGGCGGGCTCGCCATCTTCATTTACTACCTGGCGCCGGTGCTCCCGGTGGGGGTTCTCTACTTTCTGCTGAACATCCCCCTCTTCGTGCTCGGGTGGGTGTACGTGGGCCGGCGCTTCTTCATTTACAGCCTGGTGGGCATGACCATCTTCTCGGTTCTGGTCCTGGTCCCGGTGCCCACCCTTCCGGTCAAGGACCCGATGCTGAGCGCGCTTGCCGCCGGGATCCTCTCCGGAATCGGCAGCGGGATCATCCTCAAATCGGTTGGCTCGGCCGGCGGGCTGGACATTCTCTCGGTCATTCTTCTGAAGCGGGCTTCGATCCGGGTCGGCACCACCGTGATGGGCTTCAACGTGGCGCTCCTGCTGGCGGGCCTGTTTCGGCTCAACGTCGAGATCATCCTCTACACCATGGTCTACATGTTCGTCACCTCCCAGTTGATCAACCTGGTGGTCACCGGCTTGAACCAACGCAAGATGGTCATGGTGGTTTCGCGCTCCTCGGAGGCGATCGCGCAGGAGATCATGCAGTCGCTGCAGCGGGGAGTGACGATCGTGGACGGCGAGGGGGGCTTTACCGGGCAGCGGCTGCGGATCCTCTACTCGGTCGTCACGTTCCAGGAGCTCTCGCGTTTCAAGGAGATGATCCGCCATCACGACCCTGCGGCCTTCATGGTGGTGACGGAGACGCTGGAGGTGATGGGCAAGGGCATCGGCAACCAGCCCCACTGGTAGAAACGGCTCTAAAAGCCCATCTGACGGCCGATAGCTGCGTTAACCCGCGGTTTGAAATGCTCACGTACGGACCTGTACGCTGCGCTTTCAAACCGCGGGAAGCCTTGCTCTCGGCCGTGATCTG
>JALOOS010000307.1 GCA_025454275.1 Desulfobacterales bacterium
GCGCGGGCGGAGGGCCGGCTCGACCGGGACCTCGTGCTCCTCCTCGAGCACCCGCCGGTCTTTACCCTGGGAAAACGCGGGGGGCGCGACCACCTCCTCGTGCCCGAGGCGCGGTTGGAGCAGTCCGGGATCCCCCTCCTCCAGGTCGAACGGGGGGGGGACATCACCTACCACGGCCCCGGACAGCTCGTGATCTACCCGATCCTTCGCCTGCAGGAGGCGCGGCTCGGGGTCGTGGACCTGGTCGACCGGATAGAGGAGGTGATGATCCGCACCTGCGCCGCCTGGGGCATCCGCGCCGGTAGAAACCCCCTGAACCGCGGGGTGTGGGTGGGCCTGAAGAAGATCGGCGCGGTCGGGATCGCCGTGCGCCGCGGGGTGAGCTTCCACGGCATGGCGCTCAACGTCGACCCCGACCTCGCCCCCTTCGCCTGGATCCAGCCCTGCGGTCTTTCCGGAGTGGGGGTGACCTCGATCCGGGCCGAGGCCGAAGGAGAGGTGTCGCTGCCCGCCGCCGCCCGCACCGCCGCCCTTCACCTGGAGGAGCTCTTCGGCGTCCGGCTCGAGGCCGCCCCGGCCGAATGGGTCCGGCCGTATGAGTCCGCCGGCACGGTTCCGGAGGAAGCGGTCGCGTGAGCCCCCCCGCCGAAAAGCCCCCCGCCCCCGGCCGCAAGCCGGTGTGGCTCAAGCGCCGTCTGCCCACGGGGGAGGCCTTCCACCAGGTCCAGGCGCTGATCGACAGCGGGCGGCTCCACACCGTCTGCCAGGAGGCGAAGTGCCCCAACATCTGGGAGTGCTTCTCCCACCGCACCGCGACCTTTCTCATCATGGGCGAACGCTGCACGCGCAACTGCGGCTTCTGCGCAGTAGCTGCCGGCCCGCCCGGGCCGCTCGACCCGGATGAACCGGCGCGGGTGGCCGCTGCCGCGGACCGCATGGGGCTGGGCTATATCGTGGTCACCTCCGTGACCCGCGACGACCTGGCCGACGGCGGGGCCGCACACTTCGCGGCCGTGATCGAGGCGCTGCGCCGGCGCATCCCCGCAGCCGAAATCGAAGTGCTGATCCCCGACTTCCAGGGGGATGCCGCTGCCTTGAGCACAGTGCTATCGGCCCGCCCCAGCGTGCTGAACCACAACGTCGAGACCGTGCCGCGGCTCTACCCGCGGGTGCGTCCCCGGGCCGATTACCGCCGCTCCCTCGAGCTTTTGCGCCGCGCCGCCATGACGGCCCCGGGGATACCCGTCAAGTCCGGGCTCATGCTCGGCCTGGGAGAGGAGCCCGGGGAGATCCGGCAGACGCTGCGGGAGCTGCACCGGACCGGCTGCCGGATCCTGACCCTGGGCCAGTACCTCCGGCCCTCCCCGCAGCACCTGCCGGTCGAACGCTACCTGCCGCCCGAGGAGTTCGAGGAGTGGCGCCGTGAGGCGCTGGCGATCGGCTTTTCCGAAGCGGCCAGCGGCCCCTTCGTGCGCAGCTCCTACCACGCGAAGGAGAGTTTTCAGAGGCTGGGGCGATGAGGCGTTGGTCGCGTTGCTTGCGTTGCTCGCGTTGGAGCGTTGCTCGCGTTGGGCGCGTTGGAGTGTTGCGGGGAGCAACTTACTTGGACGGGGCCGCCATCGGAACATTGCGTTTCGGTGATAGTTTGCCGATTTCTTTAAACGGGTATTGATTGAGGTTGCAACGCAACCAACGCGACCAACGCCATAAACGCGACCAACGCAAGCAACGCCATGAACGCAAGCAACGCCATAAACGCGACCAACGCGAGCAACGCATCCCCTTTAATCTGGGCGGAGGTGGATCTTGGCGACGTCGCGCACAACGTGGCGGAGCTCAGGCGGATCGCCGCTCCGGCGGCACGGCTCATGGCGGTGGTCAAGGCCGACGGCTACGGGCACGGCGCTTTGGAAGTCGCCCGTACGGCGCTCGCGAACGGGGCCGAATGGCTCGGGGCGGCGCGGCTCGCCGAGGGGGTCGCTTTGCGCCGGGCCGGAATCGATGCGCCGATCCTGGTCTTCGGCTTCACCCCGCCGGAGGCGGCCGGGGCCCTCGCCGATTTCGACCTGCGCCAGTCGGTCTACGCCCTTCCCGCCGCGGCAGCCTACTCGGAGGCGGCCCTCTCACGCGGCCGGCCCATCCGGCTGCATCTGAAGGTGGACACGGGCATGGGGCGGCTCGGGGTGGTGCCGGCCGCTTTGAGCGGGCACGGAGCCGGGGGCCCGGCGGGGGAGGAGCTGCTCCGAACGGCCGCCGCCATCGCCGCGCTGCCCGGCATCGAGCTGGAGGGCATCTTCACCCACTTCGCCGCCGCCGACAGCGCCGACCGCTCCTTTGCCGAAAGCCAGCTCGCGCTCTTCCTCGAGGTCGTGGCGGCGCTAAAAAATCAAGGGATCGAGTTCGCCATCCGGCACGCGGCCAACAGCGCCGGCCTCATCGCCATGCCGCAGGCCCACCTCGACCTTGTCCGGCCCGGGATCGCCCTCTACGGGCTGAGACCCTCGGCGGAGATCGACCTCGGAGCCCTCACCCTCCGGCCGGCCATGGCGCTCAAGACCCGCATCATCCACCTTAAGCAGGTCCCGGCCGGAACGCCGATCAGCTACGGCATGACCTACCGCACCCCCGCCCCCACGCGGATCGCCACCGTCCCGGCCGGCTACGCCGACGGCTACCGCCGGCAGCTCTCCTCGCGCGGGGTGATGCTGGCCGGGGGCCGGCGGGTGCCGGTCGTGGGACGGGTCTGCATGGACCTGACCATGCTCGATGTCGGCGCGG
>JALOOS010000308.1 GCA_025454275.1 Desulfobacterales bacterium
TGGCCTGCCCCCACTGCGGGGGGAAGATCGACCTCTTCGGCTCCGGAGGAGGGGAGAGGACGGCAGCGGAGATGGGAGTGCGCTTTTTGGGGAAAATTCCGATCGACCCGCACCTGGTCGCCTGCGGGGATTCGGGTCGGTGTTTCCAGGAGGCCCATGCCGGCTCGCCGGTGACGCACGCCTTTGATGCGATCGCAGAGGCCTTGGCCGGCTTGAACGCTGCCCGCTGAAACTGAACCGGCGCTCATCCTGTCACCCTCCGCGGGTGCGTAAAACAAACTCCTCACGCACCCGCGGCTCGTCGCATCGCTCTGATGAGGCCCTCGCGCGCGCCTCGGATCACCACATCGGGCACCGCAAAAGAGATCCGGAAATATCCGGGGACCCCGAAGGCACGCCCGGGGCTGACCAGGATCCGCTCCTCCTTGAGCATGTCGGCGAACCGGGCGTCGTCGGGGACCGGGCTTTTCGGAAAAAGGTAAAACGCACCTTCGGGCAGGGTGAATTCGTAACCGGCCTCGTTGAGAATCGCTCCCATCAAGTCGCGGCGCCGCCGGTAGGCGGAGACGTCCACCGCGGCGCCGAGCACCCGGGCCACGGCCTGCTGGAGAAGACCCGGCGCGTTGACGACGAGCATGGAGTTGACCGCGGCCGCGGCGTCCCGGATGGTTTCGGCGTCCTCGGCCTGGGGGTGCACGGCGAAGTAACCGATCCGCTCCCCTGCAAGGCTAAGCTCCTTCGAGAAGGAGTTCACGACGACCGTGTGAGGGTAGGCCGCCATCACCGGGGCCACCTCGGCATCGAAGACAATGCGGCGATAGGGTTCATCGCAGACAAGGTAGATCCGCCCTCCGAGCCGGTCGCTTGCCGCCGCGAGCAGCCGTCCGAGGCCGTTGATTTCAGCCGCCGCATAGACGGCGCCAGAGGGATTGTTGGGCGAGTTGATCAGGACGACACGGGTCTGCGGGGTGATGGCCCGCTCGATGGCTGCCAGATCGAGGTGAAAGCGTGCGTCGGTGGGTGCCGTTTTGAGCACGGCGTCCGTGAGGAAGGCGTAGTTGTCGTAGCCGAGAAAATAGGGGGCCGGGGTGAGGATCTCCTCGCCCGGGTTTACGAGGGCCCGCAGAATGTCGTTGAGCGCACCGGCCGCGCCCACCGTGACCACGACCATCTCCGGCGGGACGGGGGTCCCGTGCTCGGTCGACAACCGCCGCGCCAGGGCCTGGCGCAGCGGCAGGTGGCCGGCCACCGGGGCGTACCCGAATGAGAGGGTGTCCGAGCGCACAAGCTCCCGCAGCGCCGCGCGGAACTCCTCCGGCGGCGGGACGTCCGGGTTTCCCAGCGAGAAATCGTAGACGTTCTCGGCGCCGAAACGCTCCTTCAGGCGCCGTCCCTCTTCGAACATGTTTTTGATGACGGCGAAATCCGCCACCCGGCGAATCATCCGTTCGGCAATCGGCATGGTCCCCTCCCGGCCGCAGTTATATCAGCGGCGCCGCATTTGCGGGTGCGGCGGCGGGTGGCGACTATACGGGGTTCGATCCGGCCGGTCAAGGACCGCCGGGCGGCTCATTTTTTCCTTTAAATCCATTCGGGTTGATTGTATCCTGGGCACCATCTCAGACTCAGATCACTGCACTCTCGCACGGGAGGTTGGACGATGCCGTTCGGATACACCGGAAAGATCCTGCAGGTCGACCTGACAAGCCGCAAAATAGAGACCGAGGAGCCCGGCGAGGCTTTTTACCGCAGCTACCTCGGCGGGCGGGGGATCGGCTACTACTATCTGATGCGCGAGGTTCCGGTGCATACCGACGCGTTCGCACCGGAGAACATCCTGGTGCTCGCCACCGGGGTGATGACCGGCTCGCCCATTGCTGCCTCCTGCCGCTTCGCCGCCGTGGGCAAATCCCCCCTGACCGGAACGGCCGGCGAGTCGGAGGCGGCCGGCTTTTTCGGCCCCGAGCTCAAAAAGGCCGGGTTCGACGCCGTCGTCTTCAAGGGCTGTGCCGATGCGCCGGTCTATCTCTGGGTCAGCGAGGGCAAGGCCGAGATCCGGGACGCCGGCGCGATCGCGATGCAGGGCGCGCGTGAGGTCGAGGACGCCATCCGCGCCGAGCTCGGCAGCGACAAGATCCGGGTCGCCCAGACCGGGCCGGCCGGAATGCGGCGGGTGCGTTTTGCCAACATCACCAACAACCTCGGCCATTTCAACGGCCGCGGCGGCTTCGGCGCCCTGATGGGCTCAAAGAACCTGCGCGCGGTCGCCGCGCTGGGCTCCGCGGCGCCCGAGCTCCGCGACCCGGAGTTCCTGCGCCGGACCGCCACCGAGTACGCCAAAAGCTTCAGGCAGAGCCCGGTGGGCGACGCCCTCTACGTCTACGGCACCACCGGCTTCCCGGAGCTGTTATCGGCTGCGGGGGGGCTTCCGGTCAACAACTTCCGTGCAAGCTCCCTGCCGGATGCCGCCCCCTTGGGCGGGGAGGCCTACAACTCGCTGCTGTTGAAGCGCCGCAAGGGCTGCCACGCCTGCCCCATCATGTGCAAGCGCGTGATCGCCCTGGATGACCCGGTCTACGGCGTCGATTCGCGCTATGGCGGGCCGGAGTACGAGACCATCGCCTCCCTGGGGTCGAATCTGAACATCACCGACCTGAGGGCGGTGGCCAAGGGCAACGAGATCTGCGACCGCTACTGCATCGACACCATCTCGGCCGGGATGACCATCGCCTTCGCCTGCGAGTGCTTCGAGAAGGGGATCATCACCGCGGCCGACACAAGGGTTCGGCGATCTGCTGGCCGAAGGTTCGGCCCGGCTCGCCGCGCGCTGGGGGGTCGCGGACGCGGACTTCTGCCTCTGCGTCAAGGGCCAGGAGCTTGCCCTCCACGACCCGCGCATCAAGGCGGGGGTCGGCCTGAGCTAT
>JALOOS010000309.1 GCA_025454275.1 Desulfobacterales bacterium
TGACCCGGGGAACATGCGCCGGAAGAGCTTGCCCGCGGCGTATACGTCGAGCCCCTGCATGAAGTGGACATCCCGGAGCTCGATCCGGCGGGCGCCGAGCGCGAGACAGCTCAGCCGCTGCGCACGGCCGGTGAGAACGAGCGCATCCAGGTCGGCGAAGCGCAGGGCGAGGGCCGAACGCCCCCCGCCGTGGCTCTCGGCATACTGGTCGTGGGCGGGGGACTTGAAGGCCGCGACCGTCTTGCTCATGAGGGGGAAGAGGCCGGTCAGGGGGCCGATCGCGAAGATCAGCGGCTGGGCGGGATCGTCCCATGAGGGCCGCAATGCCGCTGCCCCCTGCGACCCGATCGCGGCCCGCCACCTCCAGGATCTCGCCCTTGCCGGAGTGGAGGTCGACCGCCAGCACGCGGAAATGGCCCCGGATCATGCCGCACCTCCCTCCACCGGAGACGCCTCGGACGCCTCCCCGCCGATCTCCGTGTGTTCCAGGCAATCGTGGGGGCAGAAGGGTACGCAGCGGCCGCAGTGGATGCAGACGAAAGGCTCCCCGTCCGCGGCGAGAAAGATCGCGTCCACCGGGCAGGCAGCCGCGCAGGCCCCGCAGCGGATGCAGAGCTTCTTGCGCACCACCACCCCGCCGCCCCGGCGCTGGGAGTAGGCGCCGGTCGGGCAGGCGGCCGCGCAGGGCGCCGGGTCGCAGGCGAGGCAGGTGCGGGCCTCGAAGCCGGTTGAGAGCCCGCCGGAGGAGCCGATCCGGATTCCGGCCGTGTTCCAGGAGAGGTTTTTGTGCACCAGGCGTGCACAAGCGAGCGAGCAGGAGTGGCACCCGATGCAGCGCTCCATCCGCGGCGCGGTCAGGATTTTCAAGGGCCCTCCTTCACCGTTACCGTTCGTTGCGGTCGACCCCGACCCATCCCGAGTTGGTGTCTGGTGAACAGTTGATAGTGTTTGGTGTTTCGTGTCTGGTGTTTCGTTTGTGGTGTTGGGTTATTGGTGAATAGGTGATTGGGTTATTGGTTGAAGGATGCTTGCGTTCGGTTGATCTCTTTTAATTTTAGGCATTTTAGGCATTCTAGCGCATTATAGGCATTGCTTCTCCGACTCCGACTGATCTTTTTTCCTTCACTCGTTACTCATTACTGATTTTCATACGTTGCTCGTTACTTCTTTTTCCCCCACTCCGACTCCGACTCGGAACTCCGACTTATTTTTCTTTCCTCATCTCCTTGTAGGCATTGATCAGGGCGTTGGTCGAGCCGTCGTGGCCGGCGACCGGGCGGTCGTCGCCCAGCTCGGGCAGTATTTTCCCGGCCAGCTGCTTGCCGAGCTCAACCCCCCACTGGTCGAAGCTGAAGATGTTCCAGATCACCCCCTGGACGAAGATCTTGTGCTCGTACATGGCGATCAGGCTGCCCAGGACGCGCGGGGTCAGTTTCCGGAAGAGGATCGAGTTGGTGGGCCGGTTGCCTTCGAACACCTTGTGGGGGGCGAGCCGCCGGATCTCCTCCTCGCCCCGCCCTTCCCGCCTGAGTTCGGCCGCGGCCTCCTCGGCCGTCTTGCCGTTCATCAGGGCCTCGGTCTGGGCGAAAAAATTCGAAAGCAGGATGGAGTGGTGCTCTCCGATCGGGTTATGGCTGATGGCCGGGGCCAGAAAGTCCGCCGGCACCAGGCGGGTGCCCTGGTGGATCAGCTGGTAGAAGGCGTGCTGGCCGTTCGTGCCGGGCTCCCCCCAGATGACGGGCCCGGTGGCATAGCTGACGCGGCGGCCGGTGCGGTCGACCGACTTGCCGTTGCTCTCCATGTTGCCCTGCTGGAAATAGGCGGGAAAGCGATGCATGTACTGGTCGTAGGGCAGGATGGCCTCGGTCTCGGCTCCGAAGAAATTGGCATACCAGATGCCGATCAGGGCGAGCAGGACGGGGATATTCTTCTCGAAGGGCGTCTCCCGGAAATGGCGGTCCATGGCATAGGCCCCGTCCAGGAGCTCCTCGAAGCGCTCGAAGCCGACCGCGCAGGCGATGGAAAGGCCGATCACCGACCAGAGTGAGTAGCGGCCCCCCACCCAGTCCCAGAACACGAACATGTTTTCCGGCAGGATGCCGAACGCCTTGACCCGGTCCGCGTTCGTGGAGACGGCGACGAAGTGCCGGGCCACGTGCGCCGGGTCTCCGGCATGGTTCAAAAACCACTGCCGGGCGCTGAAGGCGTTCGTCATGGTCTCCTGGGTGGTGAAGGTCTTGGAGGCGACCAGAAAGAGGGTCGTTTCCGGGTGAAGGGGCTTGAGCGTCTCGACGAGGTGGGAGCCGTCCACATTGGAGACGAAGTGCACGCCGAGCCCCGGCTGCGCATAGGGCCGCAGGCATTCGGTGACCATCACCGGCCCCAGGTCCGACCCCCCGATCCCGATGTTGACGATGTCCGTGATCGGCTTGCCGCTGAAACCTTTCCACTCGCCGGAGCGCACCGCTTCTGAAAATTGCTTCATCTTGGCAAGCTCGGCCTTCACGGCGGGCATGACATCGCGCCCGTCGACGATGATCGGCGTCTTGCCCCGGTGGCGCAGCGCCACGTGCAGCACCTCGCGGTTTTCGGTGCGGTTGATCCGCTCGCCCTCGAACATGGCCGCGACGGCCTCCTTAAGGCCGCAGGCGGCCGCCAGGTCGAAGAGCAGCCGCACGGTCTCCTCCGTGATCCGGTTCTTGGAGCAGTCCACCAGGATCTCCTCGAAGCGGATCGCGAACCGTTCGAACCGGCGCGGGTCCTGCGCGAAGAGCGTTTTCATGTGCAGCGCCTTGACGGCCGCGTGATGCGCGGCAAGCCGCCGCCAGGCGGCGGTCGCGGTGGGGTCGATGTCGGGCAGCATGGCCGGGGCTCCTTGGACGAGGGATCGCCAGACGAACTTTGTCTACACCTTCAGATCGATGATCTCCATACTGTTGTTGCGGTCCGGGTGT
>JALOOS010000310.1 GCA_025454275.1 Desulfobacterales bacterium
GCCGTGGGCACCCAGCTCACCCTGCTGTCCGCCATGCGGGCGAGGGTGTCGGGACCCATGAAGAACCCGTGTTCGATCGAGCGGGAGCCGGCCGCCACCGCACCGCGGACCGGGAGCACCCCGTTGGCGTGGACCATGACATGGCAGCCCCGCCCGGCCGCGGCCGCAACGGCCGCCGCGAGCTCCTCCGGGTCGAACTGCGGCGCCGTCTGCTTTCCGAACTCGGTCAGGCTGTTCAGGCCGGAGTTGACAACCTTGACCTGATCGGGCCGCTCCTCATCCTCCCGGACAGCCTCCGCCAGGCTCCGCCCCGGGGCCGGGGGTCTTCCGATGAGCCGCCCGTAACGGCCGGCCCGGTGCCAGGCGCGGCCGGAGGCCCGGATGCGCACCGGCGAAAGCGTTCGATCACCCAGGCTGCGCGCAAAGCGCAGGGCGAAACCGCGGGCCCCGCCCCCGTCGCGGACCGCCACCACCCCGTGGCAAAGAAGGGTGTGAAGGTTGCAGCGGATCACCTCCCGGACCTGCTCGAAGGAAGCCCCCCGCAGCCGGGCCCTCAGCCCTTCGTCCGGAGACCCCGTCATCGCCAGGTGCACATGAGCGTCGATCAGCCCCGGGATGACGGTGAACCGGCGCCAGTCGTAATCGGCCGCGGGCTCGGTGCAGGGTGAACCCGGCCCGGTCGTCTCCAGGCTGCGCAGCAAACCGCCCGCCACCGTCGCCCGGATGTTCGGACGGGCCGGCCCTCCGCTGCCGTCGATGAGCCAGCCGGCATGGAAGCTGAAATCGGCGGGCGGCGCTCCCATCGCTGTAAACCGCTTCAGGCCGCCGGGAGTGCGGGCGATCCGGGATCGAGATGCCGCTCGATGAAGGATGCCACCACGCCGGGGTAATCCGGGGAGAGGCTCGATTCGCTGTGGCCGGCCCCGGCGGCGACGAAGAGCTCCGCGCGGCCCGGGGCGAAGGCGCGCTGCAGCTTTTCGGCGAAGGCGAGGGGGAAGCGCCGGTCCTCGGCGCCGTGGATGATCAGCACCGGAACGGGGATCTCGGGGGCGAGCCGGGCGGGGCTGACCGCCTGGAGGGTGAAGCCGTAGTAGAGGTTCATCCAGAAGACGATCGCCGGCCCGAAGAGGGCCCCCATAGGGCGGTTGAACCACCGGTAAAGGCTGAGCAGCGCCTCCTCGGTCTCGGCGTAGCACGCTTCGAGGAAGAGCAGCCGCATTGCCTCCGGCCGGCGGTGCGCCGCGACGATGGCCGCCGCGGCGCCCGCGGAGTGCCCGTAGAGCAGCACCGGCTCGCCCACCCAGCCCAGCACCGCCTCGATATCCTCGGCCATCTTGACGGCGTTCATGAGCCGCCGCGGGCTCGAGCGCCCATGGTCGCGCGCGCTGTGGATCACGGCCGTGAAGCCCAGCCGGCCGAAATGGCGGGCCCGGCGCACCATGCGGTCGCGGTTGCGCCCCCAGCCGTGGGCCAGGAGGACAACCCCGCGCGAAGGCCCTTCCGGCTCGATGCGCCACACCTCAAGGCTGCCCCCACCGGGAGCTGAAATGCGGGTGTCGAGCGTCCGGCCCCAATCGGGCGGGTCGACGACCGGGCGCCGGGGATACTGCTGGGCGAGGTAGGCGAGCACCAGGGAGAGAAGCCCGTAGGCGAGGATCGCGGCGCCGAAAATCACCAAAATCGCCGTCATGGGTCACACGGCCCGGGGCAGAGCCGATAGCTCCCGGCGCAGGAGGTCGAGGGCCTTCGTGGCAAAGGCGCGCTTGTTCAGCGCCCGCTCCCCGTAAGTGAAGCGGAAGCGGTGCGCCTCGACCCCGCCGGGGCCGGCCAGCCCGATGCAGACCGTTCCCACCGGTTTTTCCGGCGTGCCGCCGCCGGGGCCGGCGATCCCCGTAGTGGCAAGGGCGTAGGTGGCGCCGGCCCGCTCCCGGGCGCCAGCGGCCATCTGCCGGGCGGTCTCCTCGTGCACGGCCCCGCACCGGCGCAGGGTTTCCTCCGAAACGCCCAGGAGCGCGCTCTTGGCCGTGTTCGCGTAGGCAACGACCGAGAGCAGGAAATAGTCCGAGCTCCCGGCCGCATCGGTCAGGAGGCTCGCGAGGAGCCCGCCCGTGCAGCTTTCCGCGGCGGCGAGGGTCGCGCCCCGCTCCCGCAGCAGCCGGCCCACCACGACCTCCATGGGTTCGCCCGCTTCGGAAAAGAGGAGATCCCCCAGGCGCTCCCGGACCCAGGCCGCGGCCGCCTCGAGCCGTGCCTCCGCCGCCCCCGCATCGGAGGCGCTCGTGTAGAGCTTGACCTGCACCTCGGGGAAGCGCGCCCTGAGCCCCAGCCGCACCCCGGGAAACCGCTCCGCCACCGCCTCCACCCGCTCGCCGATCAGGGATTCGGTCAGGCCGAAGCAGGAGAGGGTCCGCACCCGGCGCACCTCCCGGCCCGCCCCCCGGAGGCGGTCGACGGCCGGCAGGACCTGATCGGCCAACATGCGCCGCATTTCGAACGGGACCCCGGGCAGGAAGAAAAACCGGCAGCGGCCGATCGTCAGCGCAAACCCCGGGGCGGTGCCCACGGGGTTGGGCAGCATGTCGGCGCCCTGCGGCAGGAGCGCCTGCTTGAGGAGCGACGGGTTCAGGGGGCGGCCGCGCTCCCGGTAGAAGGCCTCGATCGCGGCCCGGGCCTCGGGCCGCTCGGCCAGGGCCGCTCCGGCCGCTTCGGACGCGGCCTGGGCGGTGAGGTCGTCCACCGTGGGGCCCAGCCCGCCGGTCACGACCGCA
>JALOOS010000051.1 GCA_025454275.1 Desulfobacterales bacterium
CGCGATGCAACCGGCCGCACCAAGGCCCGGAGCGCCGCCTTCCTTGCCGCCCCGGGCGCCTGTAAATGCGATGCTGCCTGCCGTGTTCTCCGGGGGCACCCACCACCGAAAGGCTTGCGCCATGCGCCGCACTGCCCTTGCCCTTCTCCTGAGTCTCGCTTTTTTGGGCTCGCCGCTCGCGGCCCCTGCTCCGCCCGGGGTGTCGGAGTTTTCACCCCAGGGCACCGCCAAGAACGTCCGCCAGGCAACGGCGGTTTTCTCCAAACCCATGGTGGCGTTCGGCGACCCGCGGGCGGCCTCCCCCTTCCGTGTAAGTTGCGACGCGGCGGGCCAGGGTCGGTGGCTGGACCCGCAGCGCTGGGTGTACGACTTCGAGCATGAGCTGCCGGGCGGAATCCGATGCGCCTTCACGCTGGATCCGGCCGTACGCTCCCTCGCCGGCCGCAAGCTTGGGGGCGCGCGCGAGTTTACCTTCTCCACCGGAGGGCCGGCGATCCTCACCGCCATTCCGCGTTCCGGCCAACAGGGCATCAGCGAGGAGCAGGTCTTCATCCTGCTCCTGGACAGCATTGCGGACGAGGCGACGGTTCTCTCCCAGGTGCGCTTTGCGATCGCCGGCATCCCCCAGGCCGTGGGATGCCGGATCGTCACGGGCCAGGCGCGCGAGGCGATCCTCGACGCCCACCCCTGGCTGTTCACCCCGGACACCGACCGCCGCCGTTGCCTGCTGCTGCAAAGCCGCCAGCGTTTTCCACACAAAACCAAGGTGAGCCTCGTCTGGGGCAAGGGGGTTCGCTCTGCCGCGGGAGTGGCCTCCGACCAGGACCAGGTGCTGCACTTCGAGACCCGGGAGGAGTTTCTCGCCGAGTTCCACTGTGAGCGCGAAAACCCCCGGGCCGGCTGCATCCCGGTCCTGCCCATGCGCCTGCGTTTCAACGCGCCGCTCGCCCCCGGGCAGAGCGGCGAGGCCGTGTTGAAAGGGCCTGCGGGGAAGAGCTGGAGCGTGCCCCTGGGCAAGGATGCCAGCGTGCTTACGTTCGAGGGGCCCTTTCCGGCGAATGCCGATTTCGAGCTCGAGCTGCCGGGGGAAATCCGGGACGATGCGGGCCGCGCACCGGCCAACGCCGGCCGATTCCCCCTCAAGATCCGCACGGCCGGCTATCCGCCGCTTGCCAAGTTCGCGGCCCGCTTCGGCATTGTCGAGCTCAACCCCGAGCCGGTGCTGCCGGTCACGCTGCGCAACATCGAATTCCCCCCTGCGGCGCGGATGATGAGAGTGGGCACCGGCCCGACCGCACGGCTGAACGGCAAGATGTTCACGTTGGAGCCGGGGCGCGCCGGGGAGGTTCAACGGTGGCTGCGCCGGGTCGCCGCCGCCCGGCGCGACGCCTCGCTGCTGGCAGGGGAGCCGGCGGCGGCCGACTTCCAAATCCCACAATCCCCGGGGGCGGGCGCTTTCGAAGTGGTCGGCATCCCGCTCGGGGCACCCGGGCTTTACATCGTCGAGATTGAAAGCGCCATCTTGGGCCGGGCGCTGCTCGACCCCCCGCGGCCCCTGTATGTGCCCGCCGCCGCCCTGGTCACCAACCTCTCCGTGCATTTCAAGCAGGGGCGCGAGTCCTCTCTCGTGTGGGTGACGACCCTGGACACGGCCGCGCCGGTTAAAGACGCGGAGGTTGGCGTCACGGCCTGCGACGGGAGCGAGCTGTGGAGGGGGCGCACCGACGCGGACGGAATCGCGCGCATCGACCGGGAATTGGCCTCGCCCGGCGGCCGCCCGGCGTGCGCCTTCGACCGCCCGGACCACGACGGAGGGGGGCCGGGTGCGCTGCAGCGCCTGGAGGAGGGGCTTTTCATCACCGCGCAGACATCCGCGGACATGAGCTTCGTGCACTCGAGCTGGGACGAGGGCATCGAGGCCTGGCGCTTCAAGCTGCCGGTGGATCCCGGCATGGGGCCGGATATCGCCCACACCATCCTCGACCGCAGCCTGCTGCGGGCCGGTGAGACCGTGCACATGAAACACCTCCTCCGCCGCCACACCCGGGGCGGCTTCACCCAGCCGCCGCCGGAGCGGCTGCCGCACACCGTTTCCATCCGCCATCTCGGCAGCCGCCAGGTCTACGAGCTGCCCGTGGCCTGGGATGGGGCCGGGGTGGCCGAGACAGAGTGGGTCGTCCCGCGCGAGGCCAAGCTCGGCCGCTACAGCGTGAGCCTGCTCCGCGGCGCCGGCCGGGAGGAGGGCGCGGCGCCGGAGGCTGCGGCCGCCCTTGAGGAGACGCCCCCCTTCCCGGTTTTGGACAGCCTCACCTCGGGGCACTTCCAGGTCGAGGAGTTCCGCCTGCCGCTGCTCAAGGGGACGATCCAACCGCCCGTGCAGGCCCTGGTCAATGCGCGCGAGGTCCCGCTCGATCTCGGCGTCCACTACTTGGCCGGGGGCGGGGCGGGGATGCTGCCCGTGACGCTGCGTGCGGACGTGGCCGCCCGGCGGCCGCCGGCCTTCGAGGGGTTCGAGGAGGTCGTCTTCGCCAACGGCCCGGCCGCCGAGGGGCGGGTGCGGCGCGGGGAACCGGCGGAGCCGGGTGCGGACGCCGCCGGGGAAGCCCGGCCGCGGCTGATCAGGACGGAGCTGGTGCTGGATCGCACCGGTGCGGCCCGCACCGTTGTGCCCGGGCTTGCAGCGGCCGACACGCCGCAGGAGCTGATGGTGGAAATGGAGTTCCGCGACCCCAACGGGGAAATCCAAACCGTCTCCAGCCGGGTCCCCCTCTGGAACGCGGGGCGCCTGGTCGGGATCAAGCTGGAGGAGTGGGCGGCGGCCAGGGATTCCCTCAAATTCCAGGTGGCGGTGGTGGACCTCGCCGGCCGGCCGGTGGCGGCGGCTCCGGTGACGGTGGACCTGTACGAGCGCCGGGTCATTACCCACCGCAAGCGGCTGGTGGGCGGCTTCTACGCCTACGATCACACCGTGGAAATCAAGCGGGTGGGGACCCTGGTCGAGGGCCGGACCGACTCCGGGGGGTGGCTTTCGTGTGAAACCGCCTCCCCGGTGTCGGGGGAGGTGATCCTGGCGGCCGAGAGCCGGGACGAAAGCGGCAACCGGACCTTTGCGCACCGTTCGGTGTGGGTGGCCGGGGCAAAGGAGTGGTGGTTCGAAGCCGCGGACCATGACCGCATGGACCTTCTGCCCGAGCGCAAACGCTACGAGCCGGGCGAAACGGCCCGATTTCAAGTGCGCATGCCGTTTCGCGAAGCGACGGCGCTGATAGCGGTGGAACGCGAGGGGGTCATGGAGGCCCGGGTGCAGAAGCTATCCGGCCGGCAGCCGGTGGTCGAGATCCCGATCAAGGGCAGCTACGCGCCCAATGTCTTCGTGTCGGTTCTCGCCGTGCGCGGCCGTGCGGGCGCGGTGCAGCCCACTGCGCTGGCGGACCTGGGAAAGCCTGCCTTCCGGCTCGGTATAGCCGAGATCAACGTGGGGTGGCGCGCACATGCGCTGCGGGTGGCCGTGACGACAGAGCGGCAGCTGGTGCGGGTCCGGGACAACGTCAAGGTGACCGTGCAGGCCGCGGCGGAGGCCGGCGGGTTGCCGCCGCCGGGGGGCGAGGCGGCCCTCGTGGTCGTGGACGAGGGGCTGCTCGAACTGACGGCGAACCGCAGCTGGGAGCTGCTGGCGGCCATGATGGGCCGCCGCGGCTGCGAGGTGCGCACGGCCACGGCCCAAATGCAGGTGGTGGGCAAGCGCCACTTCGGAGCCAAGGCTCTGCCCGCGGGCGGCGGGGGCGGCCGCCAGGCGACGCGCGAGCTCTTCGACCCCCTGGTTTTGTGGAAGTCCCGGCTCCCGCTCGACGAGCGCGGGCAGGCCGTGGTCGAGTTCCCCCTGAACGACTCGGTCACCTCGTTCCGCATCGTGGCCGTCGTCCATGCCGGCAGCGGGCTGTTCGGGACCGGCATGACCACCGTTCGCGCCACCCAGGAGCTTTCGATCCTGCCCGGCCTGCCGCCCGTGGTGCGGGAGGGGGACCGCTTCCGGGCCGGCGTCACCGTGCGCAACACGACGGGGCAGACCCTGACGGTGGCACTCTCCGCCCGGGTGCCGGGCCTCGCAGAGGCGCCCGGGCCGCAGAGCGTGACCCTGGCCGCCGGCGACGCCCGGGAGCTCTTCTGGGAGGTGGCGGTGCCCGCCGGGCAGGATCGCCTGGGCTGGGAGATCACGGCCGCCGCCACGGACCGCGCGCACACCGACCGGGTGCGGGTGGTGCAGAAGGTCGCCCCGGCGGTGCCGGCGCGGGTCGTTCAGGGCGGGATCGTGCAGCTGGAGGGCGAATTCCAGCAGGCGGTGGCGCCGCCGGCCGACGCCCTCGCGGGCGGCGGGCTGCGCCTCGACGCCCGTGCGCGGCTGGTCGACGGGTTGGAGGCGGTTGCCGACTACATGCGCCGCTACCCGTACGGGTGCATGGAGCAGAAGATCTCGGCGGCGGTGGCCCTGCGCGATCGCGCGCTCTGGGATGAACGGATGCGGGAGCTGCCGGCCTTCATGGACGGCGATGGGCTGGTGAAGTATTTTCCGTCGATGCCTCAGGGCGACCCGGTCTTGACCGCCTACATCCTGGCGGTGGGGCACGAGGCCGGATGGAGCATCCCGACGGGACCGCTGGCGCAGGCGGTGGAGGGCCTCACGCGTTTCGTGAGCGGACGGCTGGTGAGGCACTCCCCCGCGGCCGCTGCCGATCTGACACTGCGCAAACTCTCGGCGCTGGCGGCGCTCGCCCGGCTCGGCCATGCCGAGCCGGCCTTGATCGGGTCGATATCCATCGATCCTCCCCTCTGGCCCACATCGGCGCTGCTCGACTGGATGGAGATCCTGGTGCACCTGGAAAAGCTTCCCGGCCGCCCGCAGCGCCTGGCGGAGGCCGAGCAGGCGCTGCGGGCGCGGATGGTCACCCAGGGGACCCTGACCGCCTTCTCCACCGGCGCCTCGGATCGGCTGTGGTGGTTGATGGCCTCCGAGGACGTGAATGCCGTGCGAGCGGTGCTGGCCGCGTTGCGGCTCGAGGGCTGGCGGGACGATCTGCCCCGGCTCGTGCGCGGCGCGCTGGCCCGGCAGCGCCACGGGCGCTGGGATCTCACCACCGCCAACGCCTGGGGGGTGCTGGCCATGGCGCGCTTCTCGGATCAGGTCGAGAGCACAGCGGTCACCGGGACCACCCGCGTCGACATCGCGGGCCAGCGGCGGTCGTTCGACTGGGCCGCCCCGCCGAAGAGCGAGGCGATGCTGATTCCCTGGCCCGCGGGTCGATCCGATCTCAGGCTGCGGCACGAGGGCGGCGGCCGGCCGTGGGTCGCGTTCCAGGGGGTGGCGGCCATTCCGTTGCGGGAGCCGCTGAACAGCGGGTTCAAAATCCACAAACGCCTGAGCGCCCTCGACCGCCGGGCGCCCGACCGCTGGAGCCGGGGCGACGTCCTGCGGGTGAGGCTCGAGATCGAGGCCCAGGCGGGCGCGGGTTGGGTCGCGGTGAGCGACCCGCTGCCGGCCGGTGCGGCGGTGCTGGGCAGCGGGCTCGGCCGGGACTCAGAGCTGATGACCCGCGGCGAGCAGCCGACAGGGCGGGTGGGACCGGCCTTCGAGGAGCGATCCTTCGAGGCGTTTCGGGCCTACTACGAACAGGTGCCGGCCGGGCGCTGGGTGCTGGAGTACACCCTGCGCCTGAACCAGAGCGGCACCTTTCACCTGCCGCCCACCCGGGTCGAGGCCCTCTACGCGCCGGAGATGATGGGGGAGATCCCCAACGCGCCCTTCGAGGTGAGTCCCTGACAGCGGTTGGATCGACCCGTTCCGGCGGGAGGCTCATATAAGGAGATCGCAGCTGCGGTGAGTATGCCGATGGTTCGAACGACAGCCTGGATTGCCGCCCTCGCCATCGTCGCGGCGGCATCCGCCCCGGCCCTGGCCGCTGTGCCGAGCTATGAGCTGGTGCGGGGGATGCATCGGCCCTCGGAGTCCCTGCTGGTCGACCGGCACGGCGAGGTGCTGCACGAGCTGCGCACAGACCCCCGTTCGCGGCGGCTCGCCTGGGTGGAGATCGACGCGATCTCGCCGGCCCTTCTCCAGGCCGTGGTGATGGCCGAAGACCGGCGCTTTTTCGCGCACGGCGGGGTGGACTTCCGGGCCGTGGCCGCGGCCGCCGTGCAGCGATGGGTGGTCGGGCCCCAGCGCGGGGCCAGCACCATCACCATGCAGCTTGCCGCCATGCTGGATCCGGGATTGCGGCCGGCAGGGAACCGGCGCACGTTCTTGCAGAAGTGGCGGCAGGCGCAGGCGGCCTGGGAGATCGAGGGGTCCTGGGACAAGCGCCGCATTTTGGAGGCCTACCTGAACCGCGTCTATTTTTCCGGGGAGCTCCAGGGGATCCATGCCGCCGCCCGCGCTCTTTTCGGCAAGAGCCCGCACGGCCTCGACCGGGTGGAGTCCATCCTCCTCGCGGCGCTGATCCGCGCGCCCAACGCAGGGGCCGGAGCGGCGGCGCCGCGGGCGGCTCTTCTCGGCCGGTCCTTGGGATGGAACATTTCCGAGGAGAAGATTCGGGAGCTGGCCTTCCAGGCCCTCGGGGGGGTGAAGTTCATCGCCCCGCAGGCGGGCATGGCGCCCCAGCTGGCGCAGCGGCTGCTCAAGGGAAAACCCGCCGGCGGCGAGGTGCCCACGACGCTGGATGGCGAGCTCCAGCGCCTGGTCGTGGAGCGGCTCGCGGTCCACCTGGACCCCCTCCGGGCACGCAACGTGGGCGAAGGGGCGGTGCTGGTCGCGGCCAACCGCACCGGCGAGGTGCTCGCCTATGCCAGCCGCACCTCCGCGCCGGAGCGCAGCCGCTTCGTGGACGGCGTGGCGGCCCGGCGGCAGGCGGGGTCCACCCTGAAGCCGTTTCTTTATGCCGAGGCCTTCGAGCAGCGGCTGCTGACCCCGGCGACCCTGCTGGACGACAGCCCACTCGACCTGGGGCTTCCCGGAGGGATTTACCAGCCGCGCAGCTACGATGGGACCCACGTGGGACCGGTGTCCGTGCGCACGGCCCTGGCCGCGTCGATGAACATCCCGGCCGTGAAGGCGGCGCAACTGCTCGGGGTCGAAACCTTCCTGGGAAGCCTGCGCCGGCTGGGGGTGGAGGGGTTGAGCGAGTCCGGGGATTTCTACGGGCCTTCGCTGGCCCTGGGCACCGCGGATGTGACGCTCTGGGAACTGGTGAACGCCTACCGCGCCCTGGCGAACGGCGGGTGGTGGAGTCCGCTGCAGCTCGAGCCCCCCCGGCAGGCAGGGGCAGCGGGCCGGCGGGTTTTTTCCGAAGAGGCGGCTTTCCTGGCGGCCGACATCCTCTCCGACCGGCAAGCGCGCTACCTGGGGTTCGGCCTGGAAAACGCGTTGTCAACCCGCTTTTGGACGGCGGTCAAGACCGGTACCAGCAAGGATATGCGCGACAATTGGTGTGTAGGCTTCTCCCGGGAGTTCACGGTCGGCGTCTGGGTCGGGAACTACGCCGGGGAGCCGATGTGGGACGTGAGCGGTGTCGCCGGCGCCGCCCCGATCTGGCGCGACATCATGGACCACCTGCATCGCCGGCAACCCGGCCGGCCGCCCGCCCCGCCGGGCGGGCTCGTGCGGGGCACGGCCTCCGGCGGGAGTGGCCGAACGATAGAGTGGTTCATCCGCGGCACCGAACCCGGGGGGCAGGGCGGTTATCCCCTGCCGGGTTTGGCGCGGATCGCCTATCCCCCCGACGAGGCCATTCTGTCGTTTGACCCCGACATCCCGCGCGACCGGCAGAAGATCCTCTTCCGGGCCGCGGGGGCGGGGGAGGCCCTGAATTGGATGCTCAACGGCCGCTTCCTCCCGGCTGAGGCCGCCGCGAACGGCTGGCCGGTCACCCCCGGTCGGTTCACGCTCTCGCTTTACACGCTGGCCGGCGTCCGGCTGGACGAGGTCCGTTTCACGGTAAGGGGGAAGGCCGCGCGGGACCCGGGTTCCAGGTGAACCGCTTTCCATCCCGAAACCCTTTCTTTCGTTAGCGACTCTTGCGCCGGCCCCGGCTCGGACTACGGATAACGAACCCACGGTTTTCACTTGCCCGCAACCTTCCGAGCGCTTCATGTCGGTATTCAGCCGGTCCCTGATTTGCTCAGGGGGCGGTCGCGCTGCCCGCCTGCAGGGGGTTGCAGTCGGGTGCCGTCCGCGGTATGAAACCGGGCATGGGCATCGACCGACTCATCGCGCGCCTGCCGACCCTCTCCCTGGGGCGGTTGCTGGGCGTCGCCCTCGGCCTAGCGGGCCTGCCGCTCCACCGCATCGTCCGGCGTAACCTGGCCTTCGCCTATCCGGATCTTCCCGCCGCGGAAAGAAGGCGGCGGTCCTGGCGGGTGTTCCAGAATTACGGGATGAATCTGGTCGATTTTTTCCAGATGCGCTTCATGCGGCCGGAGGAGGT
>JALOOS010000004.1 GCA_025454275.1 Desulfobacterales bacterium
CGGCCGCGGGCGCCGCGGCCCGGCGCTGCCCGCTGCCCGCCGCGTGGGAGCCGGCGCTGGACCGCTATGACGCCATGGGCTTCTGTTGGGCCGGCGGCGGGGCGGCGGCCACCGGCGCCCTATTCGTCTGCCCCCGACGCCGCACGGCAGGCCTGATCCAGTTTTTCCATGCACCGGGCGCCCCTGCCGATCCCGGCCGGACGGCAGCCGTACTCGATCGGCTGCACCTCCCGGAGGCGAACGAGGGCACGCGCTGGGCCGTGTTCGACATTTGCGCGGAGCTGCCGGAAGAATTCCGGTTGATTCGCCATCGCTTCGAACCGGGGCGGTTCACCCTGGCCTTCGCCGCCCACCGCTGCCGGGTCGAGCTGGCCCGCTGGGCGCCGGCCGCCGTATTGCTCAACGACCGCGGCCTGGAAGGGTTTGCGCGCAGTGCAGCGGAATGGGGCGCGCTGCGGTTTGCGGCCGTCGCGGGCGCGGACCCGGCGGTGGTCGAGGGGCAGAGCGCTGCGCCCGCGGGGCTCATCGAACGGCTCGCCGCTCACGCGGGCCGGCGCACGGTCTGCCGGGCGCGCCTGTGGCACGTCGCGGCGCGCAACCGCATCCTCGGCATCCGGATGCAGGATCGGGGGCGCATCGATGACGCTCTCTGGGAGAAGGTGGTCAAGGCCTATGGGCTGGTTGCCGTCCCGGCGCCGGCCGCCCCTCATCCGACGCGATGAGGCGCTCGGCGCCGTACCGGTCAAAAACCGACATGTTCGGGACTCCCGGTTGGAAAGCGGGGAGGCGGTGCTGCACTATCCCGTGTCCGCTCCGCCCTGGGCGGCGCGGATCGCCCGCTGGTTCGGCCAAGAGCCGGGCCCGGCGCGGGAGGGGCGGCTGCAGTTGGACGCCCTCGGCACGGCCGTGTGGGGGCTGATCGACGGCCGCCGCCCGGTTAAGGAGATCGCCGCGGCCTTCGCCGCGGCGCATCAGCTGGAGCCGCGGGAGGCGGAAACGGCCGTCGCCCATTTCATGCGCCAGCTCGGCCGGCGCGGGCTGATCGGATTGCGCTGAGGCCGGGCGGCGGGCATCCGCCGCCGTCACACGGCGCGCAAGGCCTCGTCCAGGGTGGGAACGATCGGCAGGAAAGCGTCGAAGCCGGCGATCTCGAACACCTCCTTCACATAGTCCTGCATGGCGCACAGCAGGATTTTTCCCTCCTCCCGTTTGAGGGCCTTGGTGGCCTTCAGGATCACTCTCAGGCCGGCGCTGGAGATGTAGTCGAGCTCCTTGAAGTCGATGATCACGTGCTTGGCCCCGCTGGTGATCGCCTCGAACAGACGCTGTTCGAAGGCCAGGGAGGTATTGGAGTCCAGCCGCCCCCGCAGCTTGAAAGTGTGGGCACCGGGATGCTTCTCTTCGGCAATGTCCATACCGATCCTCCTTACGAAGGGCCCCCGCGGCAGGGGGGGCGGATCCGTTCGAGTTTTTTTTTCAAGGTGAGGATATTTTTCTTGTCCTCGCGGCGGTAGTGGACCTCGTCCATGAGGTTTTGGATGAGGTAGATCCCCAAGCCCCCCACCCGGCAGTCGTCGACCGTGTCGGGCAGGGCGGGCGCCGGACGCTCGGTCGGGTTGAAGGCCACGCCGTCGTCCGCGATGGTGACGGTCAGCACCTCGTCCGCCGCGCTGAGGTTCAGCTCGATGCGGTGCTCGCCGCCGTCGGTGAACCCGTAGGAGATGATATTGGTGAACAACTCGTCTAAAGCGAGGTTGATTTCGAACAGGCACCGTTTGGAGAGGTCGAGCGCGCGGCCGATGGATTCGATCTGCCGCCCCAGGGTCTGGAGCTCGGCGATATCGTTTTTGAGCGAGAAGGAGAATGTCCTCGGCGGCTGTCCCATACCCTCTCACCGGCCCGCGTCGCTGATGAGGTTGTTGAAAGACGGCGCCTCAAGCCGTGATCCGGAGTCGTGCGGCGCTTGTCAATGCTCGTTCCGCTGCGGCAGGACGGCACACCGATGATCGCCGCGCGCCGCGGCTGACAGCCTGAGGCGTGTGTTGCAACAACCGGTCAAAGTAGACTCACCCCCAGGCGGGGAAGGCACCGGCCGCAGTCGCCTCCCAGCTCCAACAGAAACCGGGCTTCCCAACTGACGACCGCCTCCACGACCGCCCGGAAGATCCGCGGCATCTGGTCCGGAAACTGCTGGACGGCTTTGGCGAATTTTTCGCGCTTGAGCTCGAGGCAGACGATCTCGCCCACCGCTCTCAGCGAGTAGAGCCGCCGGGCCTCCCCCAGCAGCGTCAGGCCGCCGATGAAATCCCCCGGGCCGATCTCACGCAGATCGCGACGCGACCCATTGTCGCTGCGCTCGAGGCATCCCCGCCCGGCGACGACACAATAGGCCTGGTCGTCCTCCTCCCCCTGCCGGAAGAGGTACTCTCCGTCGTTTAGTTTTTCCCGCGTGCCAAGATAGGCGAAAACCTTGAGCGATTCAAGGGGCAGGCGGGAAAAAAAGTAGGTCTGACGCAGCAAATCCAGGTTCTCGGTGAATTCGCAGGCGGTGCCCGGGCTATTTTCTGCCGATGAGCTCATACAAGGCTCCTTTCCGGGCGACCAACTCCGTGTAGCTGCCCGATTCGATGATTTTTCCGGCCTTCATGACGGCGATTTTGTCGAAGTTCTGGATGATGTCCAGCCGGTGCACCACCGCAATCAGAGTGCTCCGGCGCTTCCAGCGGGTTTCGAGCAGGTTCTGGATCCGGGCCTGCGAGCGGTTGTCCAGGGCCGAGGTGGCCTCGTCCATGATGAGCAGCCGCGGCGCTTTGAGGAAGGCCCGCGCGATGGCCAGCTTCTGGCGCTGCCCGCCGGAGAGCTTCTCCCCCTTGGAACCGATGTTGTAGCGCATGCCGATGTCGACGATGGTCTCCAGCAGATCCCGCTCGATCAGGAGCTGGATGATGTTCTGGGTGATGCGGTCCAGGACCGGGCTGCTCGCCGTCGTGAGGTTCCCGAACACGATGTTGTTCAGGATGCTCTGCGAATGGATGAACTCGCTGGCGGCGTAAAAAGCAAAAGCGTCCGGAAGGTCCCGGGCGACCGCGGACCGGAAACGCCCCCGTTTTTCGAGCAGCACCGCCTGCACCTTCGGCCCCATGCCCGCCATCTTGTGCACCCCGGGGGTGAACCGCAAGGCCAGCTCGAGCAGGCTGTGGGCGTCCTCCGGCGGCAGGAGGTTGCGCGGGCCGCGCCGCAGATGCTCGAGCACCGCCTTGTAGCGCGGCAGCTCCTCGGCGGGAATCGGGCTCTGTTCGAAAAACACCGCATCCGGCGGCAGGTTGCCCAGGATGCCGACGGTCTGGCGCGCGAGCGTCTCCCCGATCTCGAGCAGCAGGGGGTTCAGGTCCTCCCGCTCCAAGAACCGGCGGAAGTAGTCATTGCGCCCGATTCGGGCGGCGGAGAACTCCTCGCGGTGCGGGGCGCCGAACATCAGGTTGTCGGCGACGCTCGAAAAAAGCTGGTAGCGGTTTTCATCGAAGAACTCCAGGGCATCACGGAATTTCTCTCCATAGCGGTCCTGAAACTTGTGCCGCACCCGCACCAGGGCGCGTGCGAGTTCGGGGTGGGAGCCCGCCGGCAGCACCGTGTTCAGACCGAAGCGCAGCACATCGGCGAACAGACCGGTGTGGTGCAGGACGGCGATGATGTCGTCCAGGCTGGGCCGGGAGGGGCCCTCGCCCTCCGGCGCCGCGGCCTCGGTGGCATAGAGCAGGTTCTCGGCGATGGATCCTTCGAACATGAACGGGCTCTGGAACACCATGCCGACGTTGGCGGCCATATCCTGCTTGGTCAGCGCGGCGACCTCCTGCCCGCCGATCATCACCTGCCCCTCCCCGTAGGCGTAGAGCTGGCCGATGCACAGGGCGAGGGTGCTTTTGCCGCTCCCCGAAAACCCCACCAGGGCCAGGTGCTCGCCGGGGTTGAGCTCCAGGTTGACGTCGTCCAGCAGCCGGATCCCGCTTTCGGTGGTAAAGGTCAAATGCTTCACCTCGAGCCGGCCGTCGAGCTCGACGCTGGGGCGGCCGGAAGGCTCGCGCGCATGCTCCGGTGCGACGTCGAAGAATTCCATCGTGCGCCGGTAGGTGACGGCCCCGTCCTGGTAGACCTGGTAGAAGTCGATCAGCTCCCGCCAGGGGTCGTAGAGTTTTTCCTGGGCGGAGAGAAAGGCCACCAGGGCCCCGAGCTCGAGCTCCCCCCGGATGGCCAGGTAGCCGCCCATCAGAAAGACCAGAAACGGCCCCAGCCCGGTGAAGAGGTTGTTGGCGCCTTTCACCGCGTAGCGGTAAAGGCTCCAGACGATCCGTATCTTCCTGAGCTCTTCGGCCAGCCGGTCGAACTTGCGCCGTTCGAGGCGGTAGGCGCCGTGGCCGTGGATTTCATGCATGCCGCCGATCGACTCCGCGATCCGGCCGGCAAAAATCCGCGACAGGTCGACGCGCTTCTGGTTGGCCCAGTTTGCCCGCCGCTGCAGGAAGGGGATGGCGACCATCGCCGCCGGGTAAATGCTGAGCGACACCGCCGCCAGCAGGGGATTGAGCCAGAACAGATAGCCGGCGAACGCCAGCAGGGTCAGCACATTGGCCACCGGCGTGGATACGGCGCTGCCGGCGAAGTTGGACGGCGGCACCAGCTCGATCGCGATGGCGTTGACGACGGTGCCGGGCTGGGTGTCGCGGAAGAAGCTGAGCGGCAGCGACAGGATATGGTCGAAAAGGGCTGAGCGCATGCGCTTCAGCACCCGCTGGGCGATGAGCGTTTCGAGGATATTGATGGCGTATTTGCAGCCGTTGGCCAGGAGCACCGCGGCGAGGTAAAACCCGCAATAGAGAAGCAGGCGGTCCAGGTCGCGCAGATGGATCGCCTGGTTGACGATGCGCTTCTGCATCTCCAGCGGCAGCACCCGGGCCACCACGACAACGGCGATCACCGCCAGCAGCAGCAGTTGCCAGCCGAGATTGCCGTCGAACACCCAGGAAAAAAGGGACCTCCGAACGATGGGACGATCGGCTCTGCCCATGGCGGTCTCCTCTCAACGCACCGACAACCCCTGCGGCCGGGGGGACTCGCGACCATGCGCCCAACCTCTCGAGGTTGTCGCGCGTTTGATGCGGCCTGCGTCCCGCCTCGGCGGGCACCCGTGAGCCGAGGTTCCCGGACCGCCTCTATATACCCCGGGCGCGCGGATCGACAAGCGGGCGGCGGTCATCCGCAGGCGATCGGCGCAGGTCACTCGTCGATCCGCTGCACATCCGCCCCCGGGGGGATCTCAAAGGTGAAGAGCGAGGGGTCCAGGTCGACGTTGAAGCGGGTGTTGAGGATGTCGATGCGCGTATCGTCGCCGTATTCGTTCAACGTGACGATGCGGGCGATCGCGTAGGTGCGCGGGGTGACGAAGAGACGGACCTGGGAGATGTTCAACGCCCCCTCGCGCGGCACCATCCTCAGTTCGTAGAGATTTTCGCCTTCCGGGGGGTGCAGCGTGATGGCGAATTTCTGGCGCACCAGACGGATGTCCGACAGAAAACTGGCCCCCTGGCCGTCCCGGAAGAAGGCCGGTGCGCTGCCGGTCAGCACCTGGTTGTCCTGCGGCCGGTAGATCCACAGCTTCTGACCGTCGGTGATGATGGCCTGAGGCTCCGGCGCTTGGTATTCCCAGCGCATCATGCCGGGGTAGCGCACATAGACCCGGCCCGAGGCGAAATCCGTGATCTCCATGGCCTTGATCGTCGATTCCTGCAGGAATTCGGCCGAAAACTGGGCGGCCGTATAACGCTTTTCGACCTCCCGCAGCACGGTCTCCAACGACGGCATGGACTGCGCCGCGGCCGGGGCCGAAGCGGCCGTCAGCGCGGCGAGCACCGCCAGCACCCCCATCCGCATCCGGTAAGAGAGACGCAACATATAGCCCATCCTTAGCAACCATTGGTGTCGCCCGAGTCGCCGGGCGGGTCGGGACGTTAGAGCGGATCCTCTGGGAAGTCAATCGCTTCGATCCGCCCGAAGGCGGCCCGGCAGGCCCGGTCGATCCAGTCCATCTGCCGGCGGGTCTCCCCTTTGTCGACCGCGACCAGGCGACCGCCGCGGCCGATCAGGGTCTCCATGGTGCCTCGCGTGAGCGCCGCCTCTTGGCGGCGGCTGCGCGCGAGCGCCGCGGCGAGGCGGCGCTTGCGCTCCGCGAGGCCGCGGTGGATATCCGCGTCGTCCCCGGTCTCACGGAGAAACTCCAGCAGGAAGGCGAGGCCGTCCCGCCCCTGGCGCTCGCACGGATCGAAGGCGGGGATGAGGCGGCCCAGAAAATCGACCACGGCAGGGGCCGGGCGTAGGCGGGCGTTGCGCCAGATGAGCCGCCACCGGTTGGCGGCCGGGGAGGAGAGAGCGCATGCGATCGCCGCCTCCAGTTCCCGCGGCACGGCACGCGTCAGTCGCAGGTGCTCCACCCACTGCCGTGCCCGCGCGGCGGTGAACGCCAGTTCGATTCGGCCGCGGCCCTCCGGCAGCTCGAATGCGACGGTGAGCGGCGGCGCGGCAAGCCTTGCGGCCAGCTCCGCCACCTGCGCCGGCGTGAGCGCCCGGCCGGCAAGGAGCTCCTCCACCTCGAGCTGGACCGCCTCATCCGGAAAGAAGAGCAGCGCCAGTGCGCTTTCCGCTTCGGTGCCGGCGTCATTCTCGAGCACGGGGCCCCACTCCGCGGGGTGAACCTCCGGGAAGGCGGCCTCGATGAACGCCGTTTCAGCTCGACCGATCACGACCCCCCGGGACAGGATCGCGCGCAAGCGCACCGCCACGCGGCCCGGGCCCGGAGCGGTCGAGGCGTCACACATACGCGGCCATCTTCAGCATCAGCTCATGCTTCTGGAGAGTGCCGGGCAGGCGCTCCCTCAGCTCACCCCTGTCGAAAATGAACAGGAAGGGTACGCTCATGATGCTGAAGCGATCGGCCAGGCCCGGGTGGGCGTCGACGTTCAGTTTGCCGACCCGCACCCGGCCTTTCGCCTCCGCCGCGAACTGCTCGACCACGGGCTGAACAGCCACGCAGGTCGAACACCAGGGCGCCCAGGCGAACAAAAGGACCGGCAGCGGGGATTTGAGCACGTCGCGCTCGAAGTCGCGCTCCGTGACCTCTATCGGCTGGGGGGCGAATAGGGCGGAGGTGTCGAGCACCGCCCGGCATTTTCCGCAGGCAGGGGATGCGTCCAGGCGGTCGGCGGGAACGCGGTTTTTGACCCCGCACTGGGAGCAGCGCAGTGTGTAGATGCGGCCGGCGCCGGCCGGTTGCACGAACAGCGGGGCCTTGCAGCGGCCGCAGCGGGCCGCGCCCGAGCCGCGCCGGCCGGCGGGAACGCGATTTCCCGCCCCGCACTGCGGGCAGGCAACGATGTCGGGGGTCGGCTGGTTCACGTCACGTCCGATTTTGAGTTTATTTCAACCGCACAACAAAATAAGCTGAAACAGCCGGCAAGTAAAGGTGGGCCGGCACCCGGCTTTGCGCCGAAGGGGGTTTGTGATAGGGATAAACTTGACACCGGCTGATTGCAACGACCTTGAGGGGCCGGGGTCAAAAATACCGCCGGAGTCGGTATCGGCATCGGCAGCTTGGCGCCCTGCCGGAGTTGTGCAGGGTCAATCGGCTCCAAAAATGAAACCGTTGCCGAACCCGATGCCGATTCCGACCCCGTAACCATTCGGAAAAAACGAGATGGCCCGCATCGAGACACAAGTGCTGATCATCGGAGGGGGCATCACGGGGGTCGGGTTGGCCCGCGACCTCGCCTTGCGCGGGGTGGCCTGCCTCCTGGTGGAGGCCCGGGATATCTGCGCCGGGGCCTCCGGCGCGAACCACGGACTGCTGCACAGCGGTGCGCGCTACGTCCGCAGCGACCCGACCGCGGCCGTGGAGTGCCGGGAGGAGGGGGCGCTGATCACGTCGCTGGCCCCCCACTGCATCGAGGAGACCGGCGGCCTTTTCGTGGCGGTGGCGGGGGACGACGAGCGGCATATCGCCGATTTCCCCGGCCTCTGCGCGCGCTGCGGGATCGAGGCGCGCGCGCTCGACCCGGCGGAGGCGCTGCGGCTCGAGCCCGTTCTCTCCGAGCGGCTGACGGCAGCCTACGAGGTGCCGGACGCCGCAGTGGATCCATTCCAGCTGGCGCTCGACAACCTGACCGACGCCATGGATCATGGAACGCAGCTGATGCTGCATACCCGGGTGACCGGCTTCCATTGCAGCGACCGGCGCATACGGGAGGTGCGCCTGCTGCATGCGCCGAGCGGGGTGGAGACGCAGGTCGCCGCCGAGCAGGTGGTCAACGCGGCCGGCGCCTGGGCCCGCGAGGTGGCGGCACTCGCCGGGGTCGAGCTGAAGCTGCATTACTCCAAGGGCAGCCTGCTGATCACCGAGCGGCGCCTCGCGCGGCGCGTCATCAACCGCCTGCGACCGGCAGCGGATGCCGATATTCTCGTCCCCGGCGGTACCGTGTCGATCCTGGGCACCACCTCGATCCCGATCGAGAGCCTCGATCGCATTGTCCCGACGGTCGCCGAGAGCGAAGCCATCCTCGAGGCGGCGACAGCGATGGTGCCGAGCCTCGCGCACACCCGCTTCCTTCGCGCCTATGCCGGCGTGCGCCCGCTGGTGGTCTCCGGCGCCGCGGCGGAGGGTCGCGCCCTGAGCCGGGGCTTCGCCTTGCTCGATCACGCGCAGGACGGACTCGACAACTTCGTCGCCATCGTCGGCGGGAAGCTCACGACCTTCCGCCTCATGGCGGAGAAAACAGCCGATCTCATCTGCGCCCGGCTGGGAGTGCACCGGCCCGGCGTCACCCGAACGACGGCGCTGCCCTCCTTTGCGATGAACCAATGGACCCGGGCGGGGCTCTCACCGCGGCGCTGGATGGAGGCCGGCAACCCCGAAGATCTTCTCTTGTGCGAGTGCGAGATGGTGCCGGCCAGCGCGCTGGAGGAGATCCTCGCCGGGATTCGGCGCCAGGGGATCGCGGCGAACCTCACGGCCATCGGCCGGCGCAGCCGGATCGGCAAGGGCACCTGTCAGGGGGCTTTCTGCGGGGTGCGCCTCAGCGCCCACCTCTACGACCGGGGCGAGCTCTCCGGCCGCCGGGGTCTTGCGGAGCTGCGTGCGTTTCTGGCCGCCCGCTGGCGGGGGCTGCGCCCCGTTCTGTGGGATGCCGCCCTGCTCCAGGAGGAGCTGCAGGAGGCGCTTCACTGCGGCTATTTCGGGCTGGACCTGGAGGACGGGGCATGAGCGACTGCACCCGGATCACCTGCGATCTGTGCATCGTCGGCACCGGCATGGCGGGGATGTCCGCAGCCCTTTTCGCGGCCCGCCGCGGACTGTCCACGGCGCTGGTCGGCCGGACCGGAGAGATCATTTTCGCCACCGGCCTGCTCGACCTGCTCGGGGTCCACCCGGTGGAGGAGGGCCGCACCTGGGAGGACCCCTGGGCCGGCATCGCCGCGCTGGTGCGCGATCTGCCGCAGCACCCCTACGCCCGCCTCGCCACCGAGGCCATCCGCTCCGCCTTCGATGAGGTTCTGGGGTTCCTCGAGGAGAGCGGCCTGCCCTATTGCGGACGTCCGGACCGCAACGTCGCCGTCGTCACCTCGCTCGGCACCCTCAAAACCACCTACCGGGCGCCCCTGAGTTGCTGGGCCGGCATCGAGGCCCGCGAAGGCCGACGGCCGTGCCTGATCGCCGACATCCAGGGGCTGAAAGGGTTCAGCGCCCGGCAGATCGCCGAAACGGCCGGCAAGGCCTGGCCGGGGCTCAAAACCGCCCGCCTTGTCCTTCCCGCTCTGCAGGGGGCCGGCGAACTCTTCCCCGAACGCCTGGCGCGAAGCCTCGAGCTCGATAGCCACCGGCAAACGCTCACGGAGGCCCTCCGTCCCCACCTCGAGGGGGTTCAGGCCGTGGGGCTGCCCGCCGTCCTGGGCGTGTCGCGGCCTGCCGCCGTGCGGGCCGCGATCGAAGCGCGCCTCGGATTGCCGGTATTCGAAATCCCCACCATGCCGCCCGGCGTCGCCGGGTTGCGCTTGAAAGAGGCCTTTGAAAGGGGGCTCGCGGGGCAGGGGGTGATGCTCTTCCTCGAGAACCGGGTGTTTCGCGCCGCCGGCTCCCCGGCCGGGGCGTTTCAACTGGAGGCCGGCCGCGCCGCACCGGAAGTGACGATTCACGCGAACGCGGTGATCCTTGCCACCGGCCGCTTCATGGGCGGCGGTCTTGCGGCGGACCGGCACCGGGTGCGCGAACCCCTCTTCGACCTTCCGGTTCACCAGCCCGGCGAACGGGACGAGTGGCACCGCACGGAGTTTTTGGACCCGCGCGGCCACCCCGTCAACCGCGCCGGCATCGAGGTCGACGCATCGTTTCGACCCCTTGCCGGCCTCGGCCGGGCCGCCTTTCCGCAGCTCTTCGCGGCCGGCTCGATCCTCGCCCACCAGGATTGGATGCGCATGAAATGCGGCTCGGGGCTGGCGATGGCGACGGCCTGGGCGGCGGTCGCCCATGCGCAGCGCCTCCTCGGCAGGGGCGAGCCGGCCGGCGCGTGAGCCTGCTTTTCATCAGCAAGATTCTTGTCACGATCGGAACGGTGCTGGCGCTCTCGGCCGTGGCCGAGCGGGTCAGCCCGCGGGCCGCCGGCATCCTTTCAGGATACCCCCTGGGGGCGGCGATCGCGCTATTCTTCATGGGGGTCGAAATCGGCCCCGAATTCGCCGCGATGAGTGCGGTCTACACCCAGGTCGGGCTGGTGGCGCTGCAGCTCTTCGTCTACGTTTACTTCCGTGTCTCTGCAGCGCTCTCCCGGCGCGGCATCCTGATCTCCTCGCTCGCCGCCCTTGGCGCCTATTTCGCCGCAAGCGCGCTGTTGCGCCTGGTACCCTTTTCGGCGGCAGGCGCCCTGCTCCTGCCGCTCGCCTCCGCCGGCCTCTTCGTGTTTCTGTTCCGACGGATTGAAAACGTGCCGATCGTCCGCAGCGTGCGCTTTACCGGCTCGGTCCTCGCCCTGCGCGCGGGGGCGGCCGCGCTCATGATCGTCGCCGTCACCGGCGCGGCCCATGCGGTGGGACCGGCCTGGGCCGGGCTCTTTGCGGCCTTCCCCATCGCCTTGTTTCCGTTGATGTTGATCGTGCACATGACCTATGGTAAAAGCCAGGTGCACACGATCATCAAGAACTTCCCCGTAGGGATCGGGGCGTTGATGGCCTACACCGTCTCGGTCGCGGCCCTCTACCCGTCGATGGGGGTGGGGTGGGGAACAGTGGCGTCTTTCGGCGCGGCGACGCTGTACCTGCTTCTTTACAGCGCCGGGCTGCAACGGATGCGCCGGCGGTCCCGCCGGGCGCCGCTCGGCGGCGCGGAGCCGCAGCGCACGCAAGCGGCAGAAGGAGAGCCCGTTATGGACAAGAACCTCACGGCCCTGATCGACACGGCCATCCGCCGCGAAGAGGAGGCCCACCGGTTTTACATGGATCTGCACGCCAGGGCCGGGGATGCGGCCATCAAGGAGACCCTGGCCTGGATGGCCGCCGAAGAGGAAAAACATCGGGCGTTTCTGGTGGCGTACCGCGCCGGACGCTTCGGCGCGGAACCCCTGCGGATGAGCGATGTGGTCTCCTACCGCATCGCGGAGCATCACAAGGAACCGGATCCCGCCCAGGCGACGGGCCGGGAGGACATCTTTCTGCTCGCCGCCCACCGGGAAGCGCGCGCGCATGCATTCTACCGGGAGTTGGCCGAGCAGCATCCGCCGGGGGAGGCTCGCGACACCCTGCTGCGGATGGCCAACGAGGAGCTCAAGCACAAAGAGAAGGTGGAGTATCTCTATTCCAACACCGCCTTCCCCCAAACATCCGGCGGGTGATCGGCCGCCGGGCGCATCGCGACGATCGCACCCGGGCGAGGCGGGAAAAGCCCTCGCCCGGCCCGGTGCGGAATGAGGAACCGGGAATCGCCCTCAGGCGGAGGCATCCACCGGAATGATCGTCACCGGTGCCGGTGAATTTTTCATCACCTTTTCGGCCACGCTCCCGAATCGGAAATTCCCCTTCTCCCCGTGGCTCGCCATTATCACCAGGTCCACGCCTTCTTTTTCGATCAATTTGAGGATTTCGCGGGCCGGATCGCCCACGGCCACGTGCTTGATGTAAAGCGGGCAGCCATCCAGGTATTTTTCACAGATCTGGGACAACCGCCGGGTGGCGGACTTGCTCGCATGCTCCATGAGCTCCTTCACCCGCTTGTCCTCGAACGCCCCGTACCAGCCGTCGTGATGGGCCACATCCTCGATCACGTAAAGGACATGAATTTCCGCGCCGTATTTCTCGGTCAGCGATTTTACGTGCGGCAGGGCCTTCTCGGAGATTCTGGAAAAATCGGTCGGCCAGAGGATTTTTTTCACGTCCATAGCGCCACCTCCTAAAAAGATCCCGCTATTTCTTGTCTTCCTTGACCTCTTCGAAATCCGCGTCCACGACATCCTCCTCGGGCGTCGCGGACTTGGCGCCGCCGCCGCCGGCCTGCGCCCCGGCGCCGGCACCGCGGCCCTCGGCCTGGGAGGCCTGCTGATACATCGCTTCGGCGAGCTTGTGGGAGGCATTGGTGAGCTCCTCGCTCAGGCGCCGGATCTCATCCTTGTCCTCGCCCTCCATGGCCTTGCGCAGCTTGTCGATCGCCTCCTGCACCTTGGTCTTGGTGGCCGCATCCACTTTTTCGCCCAGGTCCTTGATCGAGCGTTCCGTCGAGTAGATGAGGGTGTCGGCCTGGTTGCGGGCCTCGACCAGGTCCCGCTTTTTGCGGTCGTCCTCGGCGTGGGACTCGGCGTCCTTCACCATCTTGTCGATCTCCTCTTTGCTCAGGCCCGAGGAGGCGGTGATCTGGATGGACTGTTCTTTGCCGGTGGCCTTGTCCTTGGCCGAAACGTTGACGATCCCGTTCGCGTCGATGTCGAAGGTCACCTCGATCTGCGGCACCCCCCGCGGCGCCGGGGGAATGCCCACGAGCTCGAAGCGGCCGAGGGTCTTGTTGTTGGCGGCCATCTCCCGCTCCCCCTGGAGCACGTGGATCGACACGGCGGGTTGGCTGTCGGTCGCGGTCGAAAACACCTGGCTCTTGCGCGTGGGGATGGTGGTGTTCTTCTCGATCAGTTTGGTCATCACCCCGCCCAGGGTTTCGATGCCCAGGGAGAGCGGCGTCACGTCGAGCAGCAGCACGTCCTTGACGTCGCCCTTGAGCACGGCCCCCTGGATGGCGGCCCCCACGGCCACCACCTCGTCCGGGTTGACCCCCTTGTGCGGCTCCTTGCCGAAGATCCGCCGCACCCGCTCCTGGACCGACGGCATGCGCGTCATGCCGCCGACAAGGATCACCTCGTGGATCTCCCGCGGGCTCAAGCCCGCGTCCTTCATGCAGGTCCGGCACGGCTCCTCCAGCTTGTCGAGCAGGTCGCTGACCAGCCCTTCGAGCTTGGCGCGGGTGATCTTGATATTCATGTGCTTGGGCCCGCTCGCGTCCGCGGTGATGAACGGCAGGTTGATGTCGGTCTCCATGGAGGTGGAGAGCTCGATCTTGGCCTTCTCCGCCGCCTCCTTCAGGCGCTGCAGGGCCATTTTGTCGTTGCGCAGGTCGATCCCCTGGTCTTTCTTGAATTCGTCCGCGAGATAGGTGATCAGGCGCATGTCGAAGTCGTCGCCGCCCAGGTGGGTGTCCCCGTTGGTGGCCTTGACCTCGAAAACGCCCTCGCCGATCTCAAGCACGGAGATGTCGAATGTGCCCCCGCCCAGGTCGAAGACCGCGATCTTCTCCTCCTTCTTTTTGTCCATACCGTAGGCCAGCGCGGCGGCGGTGGGCTCGTTGATGATCCGCAGTACGTTCAAACCCGCGATTTTGCCCGCATCCTTGGTGGCCTGGCGCTGGCTGTCGTCGAAATAGGCCGGAACCGTGATCACGGCATCCGTCACTTTTTCGCCCAGGTAGTCTTCGGCGTACTTTTTGATGAAGGCCAGGATGAAAGACGATATTTCGGCCGGGCTGTAGGGCTTGCTGCGGATCGTCAACCGGGCATCGCCGTTGGCCGCCTCATCGATCCGGTACGGCAGCACCTTTCTGTCATATTGAACCTCTTTCGAGGCGAATTTGCGACCGATCAGACGCTTCACGCCGAACACCGTGTTCTCGGGGTTGGTGATGGCCTGCCGCTTGGCAATCTGTCCGACGAGCCGCTCGCCGCTCTCGGTGATGGCGACCACTGAAGGAGTGGTGCGCCCTCCCTCCGGGTTGGTGATGACCTTCGCCTCGCCGCCCTCCATGACCGCCACGCAGGAATTGGTGGTGCCCAGATCGATTCCGATGACCTTCGGCATGTTCGTTACTCCTCCTTGAAGATTCTCTGTATTGGTGGCTGAACCGTGTTCAGCAGCAACTTGAAATCGTTGTTGTCCGTTTCCGATCGACGACGACGGACCGGCTCCCGGCTCAGCGCTCCGCCGGCGGGCTGGAGACCACCACCAGGGAAGGCCTCAACAGCCGCTTGCCGATCAGGTACCCTTTTTGCAATTCCCTTGCCACGGTGTTGGCCGGCAGCGACAAGCTCTCCTCCCGCAGCATCGCCTCATGGAACTCGGGATTGAACGGCTGCCCCTGCGCCTCTATGGCAGTCACCCCGAACTTTTCGAAGATCCGCATCAACTCCTTGAGCGTCAGGTTCAGACCTTCGGCGAGGCTGCCCTGCGGCCCGGCGCCGCCCTCGGCCGCCTTGATCGCAAGCTCGATATGGTCGACGGCCGAGAGCATCTCCTTCAACAGCGACTGGTTGGCGTATTTGCGGAACTCTTCCTGTTCGCGGGCCGAGCGCTTTTTGTAGTTTTCGAATTCGGCCGACACCCGCAGCAGCTGATCAAGGGTTTCGCGGTACTCCTTCTCTTTGGCCTCAAGCTGATGCGCGAGCGCTTTCAACCGCTCCTCCGTCCCGGTCGCGGGTTCCGCCGGGCCGGCTTCGCCTCCGCCCTCATCGGTCGCCTCTTCCGGGGCGGAATCCATCTCCATCGCTGTTTCAGCCTGTTTTTTGTCGGCCATTAGGTGATAGCTCTCCACCGGTTTGGTATCTTTCGCGGCAGAACGTAAAGCAGTCTGCCTGTATGTCAAGCGGCCAAAGGCCGCATTTTCGTCGAAAAAAGAGAGGGTTACTAGGGAATCCGGACGGACCGGGCAAGGGGCGGGGCAACGGCCGAAAAGCGAAAAGGGCCCCCGGCGATTCCTCCGTCGGAACGGACCACGACACAGCCTGCGTCACTTATCGCTGCTTCCTTCCGGATCTGACGAGGTTCGTGACCGTCTGTTGCGTGGCGACCGGCGTTGAAAACCCGGGGGCCCTCATCGCTTGCCGACGGCGGCGGGTGCAGCGGGGGCGTTGCAACCGCCGCCGTCGGCAATGTCGAGGAACAGCATACCTGATTCGGCGCAATTTTCAAGAGTCAGTTGCCGATGACGCGACCCGTCGCTCGCGCCGCACCCGCCGCGGTCGCCTCCCCGCTGAGTTGACTTGGCTACCAAGCTCACGTAATCATCAGCCTCGGCCCGGCTTGCAATGGACCGGTGGCGTGGGGCAAACGGCCGCCTCCCGCCGCGCGGGGGATTTTCGTCGAGGAGAGGTCATGATCGGCGCTGCATCAACTCCCGCCGGCCGATTGGACCGGTTGGTCGACCGGTTCGTAGACCGGCACCGTCTTCTGACCAGGGGCGATGCCATCCTGGTTGCCGTCTCCGGCGGCCCGGATTCGGTGGCGCTGCTCCTGATCCTCGCGGAGCGGGCGCCCGGTCGCGGAGTGCGCCTCGGCATCGCCCACCTCAACCACGGGCTGCGCGCGGAGGCCGACCGGGACGAGGCGTTCGTCCGGAACCTGGCCGCAGAGCGCCAGCTGCCCCTGCATGTGCGCCGGGCCGATGTCCGCGCCTACGGGCGTCAAAACCGCCTGTCGATCGAGGAGGCCGGCCGTGCACTGCGCTACGGCTTCCTGGAGGAGGTTCTCGCCGCCCACGGCTACACGAAGATCGCCCTCGGCCACCAGGCGGACGACAACGCCGAGACCCTCCTTCTGAACCTGCTGCGGGGCAGCGGTCCGCTGGGTCTCTCCGGCATCCCCGCCGTCCGCGGCGGCAGGTACATCCGCCCCCTGCTTGCGGCTCGCCGCTCCGACATCGAGGCCTACCTTGCCGCCCGCGGGGTGGCGGCCGCCGTGGACGCGACGAACGCTGCGCAGAGGTTCCTGCGCAATCGGGTTCGTCACCGCCTGATCCCTGAGCTGGAGCGGGACTACCACCCTCAGGTATCGCGCGTTCTGGCACGTACCGGCCTGATCCTGCAGGCGGAGGAGGAGTGGCTGGAGACGGTGATCGACCCGATCTATGCGGACACCCTGACGGGGGCCGGCGCCGGCTGGGTCGGGCTCAACGCCGCGGCCCTCGGCCGGATGCCGGCGGCCGCGGCGCGGCGGGTGATCCGCCGGGCCGTCCGTCATGTCAGAGGGGATCTGCGGCGCATCGGGTTCGACCACGTCGAGCGGGTATGGGCCTTGGCGCAGCGCGGGACCGACGCCGGCCCCCTGCATCTGCCCGGTGGGATCCGGGTCTTCCGGCGCAGCGGCACCATCGCGGTCGGCACCGGCCAATGCGGACCGCCGCTTCCGCCCGATTTTGCCTATTCGCTGCCCGGCTGCGGCACACTCGAAATCCGGGAGACCGGAGAGGTGCTGGTTCTGACCGAGGTGCCCGTCGAGGCGGTACCGGTCCCCTGGCCCTCCGACCCCGCACACGCGTTCATGGACATAGAGGCCGTCGGCTTTCCTCTCCTCGTGCGCAATTTCCGACCGGGGGACCGGTTCGCCCCCCTGGGAACGGCCGGCACGCAGAAGCTCAAGAAATACTTCAGCGACCATAAAATCGAACGGACGGAGAGGCGCCGCAGTCCCCTGCTGATCGGCGGCGGCCGCATCCTGTGGGTGGCCGGTCACCGCCTGGCCAGGAGCGTTGCGGTGACGCCGCAGACCCGCCGGGTGCTCAAATGCGAGCGCCGGGTTGCGAATCGGTAGTACGTGGTTACTCTTGACCCATACGAATGAACCCGGGCTCCGGCGCCCTGCGTGCAGATCATCCTTGAATTTTGAAGCGAGATACGGAATAATCCAGTGGCAATCTCGTTTTCTCACCGGAACACTCGTTCGGGAGGTCACCGCATTTGAACCCCTTTTACAAGAATCTGGCACTGTGGCTGGTCATCACCCTGATGATGGTCATGCTCTACAATCTCTTCAGCCAGCAGCATCTCAGCGAGTCCACTCTCAATTATTCGCAGTTTCTCACGATGGTCAATGAAGACCGGGTGGCGGAGGTGGTCATTCAAGGCCGTGAGCTTTTAGTGACCGATGTCAACCGCGCCCGCTACAAGGTCTACGCCCCGCCGGACCCGGAGCTGATGCCGCTCCTGCGGCAGAAACGGGTGGTGATCAGCGCCAAACCCGAAGCGGATTCTCCGTGGTATATGTCGCTGCTGATGTCCTGGTTCCCGATGCTGGTGCTGATCGGGGTGTGGATTTTCTTCATGCGCCAGATGCAGTCCGGGGGAGGCAAGGCCCTTTCCTTCGGAAAGAGCCGCGCCCGGCTGATGTCGGACACCTCCGAAAAGGTCACCTTCGCCGATGTCGCCGGCATCGACGAGGCCAAGGAGGAGCTTCAGGAGATCGTCGACTTCCTGAGGGACCCCAAGAAGTTCACCCGTCTGGGGGGGCGGATCCCCAAGGGGGTCCTGCTGATGGGGCCGCCGGGCTCCGGCAAAACCCTCCTCGCGCGGGCGATCGCCGGCGAGGCCGGGGTGCCTTTCTTCAGCATCAGCGGTTCGGATTTCGTAGAGATGTTCGTCGGCGTCGGGGCCTCGCGGGTGCGGGACCTCTTCGTCCAGGGCAAGAAGAACGCCCCGTGCATCATCTTCATCGACGAGATCGACGCCGTCGGCCGGCACCGGGGGGCGGGGCTGGGGGGCGGCCACGACGAGCGCGAGCAGACGCTGAACCAGCTCCTGGTGGAGATGGACGGGTTTGAGTCCAACGAGGGGGTCATTCTGATCTCCGCCACCAACCGGCCCGACGTCCTCGACCCGGCCTTGCTGCGGCCGGGGCGGTTCGACCGCCAGGTGGTGGTGTCGCTGCCCGACATCAAGGGCCGCGAGAAGATCCTGCAGGTTCACATGCGCAAAACCCCCGTCGCCGCCGATGTCAGCGCCCGGTTGCTCGCCAAGGGCACCCCGGGGTTTTCCGGCGCCGACCTGGAGAACCTCGTCAACGAGGCGGCGCTGCTCGCCGCCAAGCGCGGCAAGGAGCGGGTGGACATGCGCGACTTCGAGGATTCCAAGGACAAGGTCTACATGGGCCTCGAGCGCAAGTCCAAGGTGATCAAGGAGGAGGACCGCAAGGTCACGGCCTTTCATGAAGGCGGCCACGCCCTGGTCGCGCGCTTTCTGCCCGAAACCGATGCCGTGAACAAGGTGACCATCATCCCCCGCGGCCGGGCGGCCGGGGTGACCTGGTTTCTGCCCGAGGAGCGCGACTTCAAGTTCCGCGACCAGCTGGAGAGCGAACTCTCGGTCGCCTACGGCGGCCGGGTGGCCGAAGAGCTCGTCTTCAACCGCATCAGCACCGGGGCGGCCAACGACATCAAGCAGGCCACCGCCCTGGCCGAAAAGATGATCCGCAGCTGGGGCATGAGCGATGCCCTCGGCCCGCTCAACTACGCCAAGGGCGAGGAGCACGTCTTCCTCGGCCGCGAGATCGTCCAGCACCGCGACTACTCCGATGCCACCGCGCAGAAGATCGACCAGGAGATCAACCAGCTGATCAAGAAAAGCTACGAGCGCGCCAGGGGCGTGCTCGTGGAAAACAGGGACATCCTCGACAAGCTGGCCGAGGTCCTGCTCGAAAAGGAGACCGTTTTGGGCAAGGAGCTGGACGAGATCATCCTCTCCATGCGTCCGGGCATCGAACTTCCCTCCAAAAAGATCGAAAGCGACGAGGAACCCGCCCCGCCCCGGGAGCAACCGCAGCCCGCCGAGGAGCCCAAGCCGGCGCTCGCCACCTGATGCACGCCCGAACGCCATACCGCCTCGCCTGGGGCCGCCACGTGCTGGACCTGGGACGGCGCACCTGCGTCATGGGCGTGCTGAACGTGACTCCGGATTCGTTCTCGGACGGAGGGCGGTTCTTCGAGCGGGAAGCCGCGGTGGAGCAGGGTCTGCGCCTGGCCGCCGCCGGGGCGGATATCATCGATGTGGGCGGAGAGTCGACCCGGCCCTTTTCCGAGCCGGTCGGCGCCGAGGAGGAGATCCGGCGCGTGGTGCCGGTGATCGCGGCGCTTGCAGAAAAGGTGCGGATCCCCATCAGCATCGACACCACCAAGCGCCGGGTCGCCGAAAAGGCCCTCGCGGCAGGCGCGGCCCTCGTGAACGACATCTCCGGGCTGAGGTTCGACCCCGGGCTCGCCGACCTCGCCGCCCGGTTCGGGGTGCCGCTGGTCGTCATGCACATGCAAGGGGAGCCCCGCACGATGCAGGTCGACCCGCAGTATGGGGATCTGATCGACGATGTCGCGGCCGCGCTCCGTGCGTCGGCGGCCGCCGCCGAACGGGAAGGGTTGCCCCGCCGCTTTTTGATCGCCGACCCGGGCATCGGCTTCGGAAAAACCGCCGCCCACAACCTGGAGCTGATCCGGCGCCTTCCCGAGCTCGCCCGGCTCGACCTGCCGCTTCTGGTCGGCCCCTCGCGCAAGGCCTTCATCCGCCGCCTGGTCGCACCGGATGCCGACAGCGACATCCCCCCGGACCGGCCGGCCGTGGAGACCGGAACCCAGGCGGCCGTGGCCGCGGCCGTGATGGGCGGCGCCCACATCGTTCGGGTTCACGATGTGGCCGGCACCCGCGCCACGGCTACGGTCGTGGACGCCATTCTGGGCGCCTGAGCCTCGGCCCTGCAAACTGAGCCGGCCCGCTGCAGCGCCGGCCGCGAGGGTATCCGCGACCGCTCCCGGTTAATTCCCGGCCACCCACCCCAGAAACCCGCTGATGCTGTTTTTCAGGAAATACCGCTCCCGTTCGCGGGCCGGCTCCGGGAAGAGGCCGAAGGCCCCGAGCAGCGGGTCCTCCGCAAGGAGCCCTTGCGCACAGCGCTCGACCGCCTCCTCCGGCGCAAAGGCGCCGGTCCGCGCGTTCATCCAGCGCTCCCAGAAGAGCAGCTGCGCACGGTGCCGGCGCAGCAGTGCGAGGCCGTCCGGTTTCATCCCGAAATGGCCCACCACCATGGGGCCCGGCGCGCGCGCGATGAGCGCATCGATGCTGGCGAGGGCCGTGTCCATGAAAAAGGCGGGCGGGGTGGCCGGCCGCATGTACTCCCGGCCGCCGGCAAGCGTGTAGTGCACCCCGCAGGCCTCCCCGGCAAAGAGGGCGGCCGGCGAGAAAAAACTGACATGGTGCACGGCATGCCCCGGCGTCGGCACCGCCTCGAGGCCCTCCTCTGCAAACCCGTCCGCGGAAACCAGCCGCTCGGCCGGCAGCGGCGCGATCGGCCCGTAGGCGTCGGCGAGAGCACCCAGCACCTTGCGCGACCCCTCCCAGAGCCGGGTCGGATCGACCAGGTGGGGGATCGCTTTCGGATGGCAGACCACCTTCGCCGCCGGAAACCGGGCGGCGATCCGGCCGGCGGCGCCGGCATGGTCGAGATGGATGTGGGTGAGCAGGAGGTAATCGAGCCGCGCGATGCCGAGTGCTTCGAGCGCGCGGAGGAGCTGCGGCCCGGTCGCCGCGGGGCCGACATCGACCAGCGCCGGGGGCGGGCCCATCACCAGCCAGGCGCTGATGAAGTCCTCGAACCCATCGATCGGGGGCGTCAGGTTGATCTGGTAAACGCCGTCGGCAACGGCGTTGATAAGGGGTTTCACGGAAGCGCCTCCGGTGCGCTCAGCCCCGGCCGGCCTCCTTGAGCTTTTCACGGAAGACCCGGTAGAAGGCGAGGTGCTCGGTCAGCCCGCGGCTGATGATCTTTCCGAAATCCTCGATGTTCTTGGTGTTGATGATCAGGTTGACGCTCTTCATGAAGGCGGTCATGTTGTCCATCGTGCGGTGGCGGCTTGAGATCATGGTCACGTAGGTGTTGCGGCGGGTGTTCATCGCGAGGCGCTCGAGGTAGATCAGCACCCCGTTGGCCTCCGGGGTCTGGGTGTCGAAGTCCTCGTTCACCACGACGACGTCGTACACGTGATAGCGCATGCGTTTCAAGGCGTCGCGGGCGTTTTCAGCCACCGTGATCTGGTATTCCATGAGGTGCAGGGTGTCGGTGACGGTCTTGAGGAGCTCCGGCTGCTGTTCGCAGACCAGGGCGGTCTTGCCCTCCTCCTCGATGAAATCAAAGGGGCGGTCGGCCGAGTTGTAGGCGTTGGTATCGACCTCCTTGAGCGAGACCCGCTCCCGGGGTGCGGCCGGCGGTGCGCTGACGGCGATTCGGCCGCGGCAGTTCGGACAGACAAAAGTGGCCGAGCGGCCGGCGGGAACCTTGTCGTCGGCGATTTTGAATCGGCCCTGGCAGGTGGTGCAGGTGATCTCCATCGGGCACTCCCCATCAGATCATCTTGTTGTAGGTCCGGTCGATCTCGAGCTTGCCGATGTCGGTGGTCGCCTCGCCCCGGGCGCTCTTGATCATGTCGATGCCCCGGCCGACGTTGCCGCGGTGGGAGGCGTAGGCGATGGCGGTCTCCTGGGTGATCAGCCCCTGCTCGTAGAGGCTGACCAGGTGCTGGTCGAAGGTGATCATGCCGAAGGCGTTGCCGGTCTCCATGATGTCGTGATAAGTGCGCCCCTCGGACTCCCCGTTCAAAACCACGTCCTTGACCCGCAGGCTCGTCCCCATGATCTCGAAGGTCGCCACCCGGCTGCCGCCCACCTTGGGGAGCAGCCGCTGGCAGACGACCCAGCGCAGGCAATCCGCCAGGCGGATGCGGATCTGCTGTTCGTCCTCGCGCGGGAACATGCCGAGGATCCGGTTGATGGTGGAGCCGGCATCGATCGTGTGCAGGGTGGTGAGGACGAGATGGCCCGTCTCCGCCGCGGTCAGGCCGATCTCAACGGTATCGCGATCGCGCATTTCACCCACGAGGATGACCTTCGGCGCCTGGCGCAGGGCGGCCCTCAGGCCGTGGGAAAAGGAGTCGAAGTCCAGGCCGAGCTCGCGCTGGTTGAAGGTGGCTTTCTTGTGGGGGTGCTGGTACTCGACCGGGTCTTCCAGGGTGACCACGTGCACCGAGCGGGTCTCGTTGATCGCATCGAGAACGGCGGCAAGGCTGGTGGTCTTGCCGGACCCGGTGGCGCCGGTCACGAAGACGATCCCGTTTTTCTCCTTGGCGATCTGGTGCAGGACTTTGGGCAGCCCGCGCTCTTCGATCGTCGGGATCTTGGACTCGAGCTTGCGGCAGATGATGGAGAAGTTGGTGCCCTGGGAGAAGATGTTCACCCGGAAGCGGGCCTTGCCCGGCAGGGCATAGGAAAGGTCGCAGGAGCCGGCGGTCAGCAGCCCCTCGGTCAGGCGGCGGTCCTGGTTGATGAGGTTGAGAGCGATGACCTCGGTTTGAAAGGGGGTCAGCGGTTTGATATGCCCCCGCACCTCCACCGGGACCAGCTCGCCCGCGCTTTCGACCTGCATGGGCTTGCCGACGGTGAAGTTGAGGTCCGACACCTCGCGGTGGGCATCGAGCATCTTGCCCAGGATGTGGTCGATCTCCTGTTTTTTCACGTCACGCTCTCCTCCGGCGACCGGACGGCGCCGTCAGGTAAACCGCCCGCAGGGCGCGGCCGCGCAGGCGGCGTCGCTCCGCCTCACGCCTCCGTGAAGTCCATCGGGGTGCCCCGCAGGAGCGGCCGGAACCGCGCCTTGTCGTTGCTCTTGGCATAGGCGTCATCGGCGCTGATGATCCCGCGCTTGAACAGCTCCATGATGGAGTCGTCGAGGAGCGTCATGCCGTATTTCTTGCCGGTCTGGATCATGGAGGGGATCTGGTGGACCTTGGCCTCGCGGATCAGGTTGCGCACCGCGGGGTTGGCGATCATGATCTCGAGCGCCACGATCCGGCCGATCTTGTCCACCCGCTTGAAGAGCACCTGGGAGATGACGGCCCGCAGGCCCTCGGCCAGGGTGGAGCGGATCAGGGACTGCTCCTGGGCGGGGAAGACCTCGATCACCCGGTCCACGGTCTTGGCCGCCCCGGAGGTGTGCAGGGTGGAGAAGACGAGATGGCCGGTCGTCGCCGCCTCCACCGCGAGCTTGATGGTCTCCAGGTCCCGCATTTCGCCGACCAGGATGATGTCCGGGTCCTCGCGCAGCGCCCCGCGCAGGGCGGATGAGAAGGTGTGGGTGTGGATGCCGACCTCGCGCTGGTTGATGATGCAGCTCTGGCTCTGGTGGACGAACTCGATCGGGTCCTCGACCGTGATGATGTGGTCCTTGCGGTTGCGGTTGGCGACATCGATGACCGAGGCCAGGGTCGTGGACTTGCCGGAGCCGGTCGGGCCGGTCACCAGCACCAGGCCGCGGGGGAGCAGGGCGAGCTTTGCGACCACCGCCGGCAGCCCCAGCTGCTCGGCCGTCATGATGGTGTTGGGAATCTCCCGGAAGACCGCCCCCACCCCGTTTTTCTGCATGAAGAAGTTCGCCCGGTAGCGGGCCAGGCCGGGGATCTCGTAGCCGAAGTCCACGTCCCCGGTCTCCTCGAAAACCTTGATCTTCGTCTCCGGGGTGATCTCGTAGAGCATGGAGCGCAGGTCGTCGCTCGTCAGCACCTTGAACTTGACCCGCTCGAGGTCGCCGCGGATGCGCAGCGCCGGCGGCTGGCCGGCCACCAGATGCAGGTCGGAGGCCCCCTGCTCGTGCATCAGTTTGAAAAACGCATCGATCTTCGCCATGAAATCCCCTGCGTGGTTGGGCGCGGGCCCCATCCGGGGCCCGGGCGGCCTAGCGGGCCTGTTTCAACACCTTGAGCTTGTCGTCCTGGTGGTCGTTGGCCCGGATCTCCTCCTGGCCCACGCTGAGCAGCCGGCGGTGGGACTCGAGCACGGCCGCGATGTCCACCTCGACCTGGACCCGCTGGCGCTTGAGCTGCCCGATATGCTCCTGGAGCTCGGCCAGCCGCTGCTGCGCCTGCTGGAGGAGCTTCGCGGCCTTGTTCTCCGCCTCGGCCACGATGAGGTCGGCCTGCTTCTCGGCGTTGGTTTTCATCTGGTCGAGGACCTTCTGGGAGTGCAGCAGGACCCGTTTGAAGGTGCCTTCGCGCCGCTGGTACTGCCCGGTCTCCGCCTGAAGCCGGTGCACCTCTTCGGTCAGGCGGAAGTTTTCCCGCTGCTGGGTCTCGAGGGCCTGAGCGGCCTGCTCCAGGAACGATTCGACCTCCTGCGGATCATAGCCCTGCAGGCGGCGGCGGAACCGGTGCTGCTGGATGTCAAGGGGAGTGAGCGCCATAAGGCCTCCTTGGGGGCCGGGCTACCGCATCCCGGCGGCGATTTCGATGAGCGTGCTGACGACGAAGGTCTCCAGAAAAATGATCACCAGCAACACGGCCATGGGGGTGAGGTCGATGCCCCCGAAGATCAACGGCAGCCGCCTTCGGACCTGCGACAGCACCGGCTCGGTGAGCCCGTGGATGAACCGCACGATGGGATTGTACGGGTCCGGGCTCACCCAGGAGAGCACGGCACGCGCGATGATGACCCACATGTAGATGTTGAGCACGAGGCTCAACACCTTGGCCAGCGCCACCAGCAGATTTCCCATCACCACCATGGCAGGACCCGCCTTTAATGCGCCCCGGGGCACCGCCGGCCGGGGGCACCCGCCGCAGCGCGGGCCGTGCCGAGCGCTGTGCGCGGGTCCGGCTACCGAGTGTATCGGTCGGCCGGCGGCGGAACTTGAGACGGAGATCAAAAAAAATCTACCCGGGCGGACCGCGGCGCGGGGCCCGAATAGATATTTAGAGTACCTTAGCCCTCAGCTTGCCTTTTATGCCTATCATATCAAGCACTTAACTTTTGACCCCCACCGGCTCTTTCGTCCGAGTGACCGTGGGGTGACATACTCCTCCCCCCGTGAGGCCGTTGAGGAGGTTTACGGCCCTCCTCATGGACTCCTTGCTCAGGTGGGCGTAGCGTAGGGTCATCGCCATAGTCTTATGCCCGAGAAGCTCCTGAACCTCCTTCAGGCTCGCCCCCTTGATTACGAGCTGCGAGGCGGCCGTGTGCCTTAGGTCGTGGAAGCGGAAGTCCTCGATCCCGGCCCTCCTGCACGCCCCCCTAAAGCTGTTCTTGAGGTGCCTTATGGCGCGGCCCTGATAGGTGAAGACCCTCTCGGACTTGAGGTGCTCCTCCCGGCGGA
>JALOOS010000311.1 GCA_025454275.1 Desulfobacterales bacterium
GGCCGGCCGGCACGGGCTCGCGGCGCACGGCATTGGCGGCCGGCAGCATCGCCCGCACCCGGGCCGCGGCCTCCTCAACGGTGCGGCGGGTGCCCCCCGTCTCCTGAATGGTCAGAGTGGTGACCATGGGGGGTTGCGTGCAATCCGCTTCCGCCGCGACCGCACCGACCTGCATCACCTCGCAGCCCAGCCCGATCAAGAGAACCGCAGCGAAGTTGGGGTGCCGGCTGTAACCGGCGAGGCTCTCGCGCAGATGGTCGAAGCCGCGGCCGCTTCCCGCCATGCCGCAGCCGAACCCATGGCAGATCGGAACCACCCCGTCCACGTTGGGGTAGTCGCCAAGCGCCTCCCCGCGGAATCGGTCGGCCACCATGCGGGCGACCGAGGCCGAGCAGTTCACCGTGCTGATGACCCCGATGTAGTTGCGGGTCGCCACGCGGCCGTCCGGCCGCAGGATGCCCTGGAAGAACTCCGGCGGATCCGCGCCTGCAGCGGCGGATCCGGCCTCCACCCCGGAGGCGTAGTCCCGCACAAAGCGGCCCATCCCGAGGTTGTGGGTGTGCACGTGATCGCCGGCCGCGATCTCGCAGGTGGCGGTTCCGATGGGCTGGCCGTATTTCACGACGGCCTCGCCCGCCCGGATGGCGGCGGCCGCCAGCTTGTGGCCCGCCGGCACACACCCGCGGCAGACGACCCCCTCCCGCTCGAGGCGCTCCCCGACGGCCAGATCCTCCAGGGCGACCCGCACGTTGTCCAGCGGGTGCAGGCAGAGAGTTTTCGACGGCGCCGCCATATCAACCCTCTCCTATCATCGCCGCATCAGGGCGGTCATGACCCGGCGCATGAAGGGGGAGGAGCGCATGCGCCGCATCATCCACATCTCGCCGATCGACTTGTTGAGGCAGGACATGCTCGGAAAGGAGTGCTGCAGCAGGGCGACGTCGTGAAGGCGGATCTTTTTCTGGATGATGAGGGCCCACTCGTTGATCATCTCGGCGGACCCCTCCCCCACGACGCAGGCCCCGTAGACCGAGCCGGTCCGGCCGGCAAAGACCCGGACGAAGCCGGTGGCGACATTTTCGGCGATGGCCGCCCCGAAATCCCCGTACTTCGCCTCCAGCACCTCGCAGGCGACCCCGGCGGCGGAAAGCTCCGCCTCCAGCCGCCCGACGAAGGAGACCTGGGGGTCGGTGAAGACGGTCCAGGGCACGGCGTAGCGGCGGAAGCTTTTTTTGAGGGGCCGGGGGCGCAGGATGTTGAAGAGGGCGATCATCGCCTGGTGCATGGCGGCGTGGGAGAAGAGGACGGTGCCGTTACAGTCGCCGACGGCGTAAATGTGGGGGACGTTGGTCTGGAGGTTGTCGTTGACCGGGATCCCCTTGGGCGTGAAGCGGACGCCGGCTTTTTCGAGCGCAAGCCCCTCCAGCACAGGCGTGCGCCCGGCGGCCAGCAGCAGCCGCTCGGCCGCAAGATCCTCCCCCTCCGCGGTCCTGAGCCGCACCCCGCCGTTTTCCCGGGAGACCGCGGCGATCCGGCGTCCGTTGTAGACGGCGATCCCCTCGCGGGTGAACTGCTCCTCCAGCAGCCGGCCCGCCTCGGGCGGGGCAAAGGGGAGCAGGTGCGCGTCCATGTGAACGACGCAGACCCGGCTTCCGAGCCGGGCGAAGGCCTGGGCCATCTCGCTGCCGATGGCCCCGCCCCCGAGGACGAGCAGGCTCTCGGGCACCTTCGCGAGGTGAAAGAGGTTTTCGTTGTCGAGAAGATCGACGGTATCGAGGCCGGGGATCGGGGGGCGGCTCGCCCGCGTCCCGGTGCAGATGAAAATGCGCCGGGCGGAAATCCGCCGCCCGCCCACCTGCACGGTGTGGTCGTCCACGAAGGAGGCGGCCCCCTGGTTCATCACCAGCTCCACCTTCTTGAATTTGTCGATGGTCTTCTCCCGCAGGATATAGTCCAGCTGGGCCTGGATGCGGGGAAAGGGCTGTTTCACCGCGGGCGGAGGCAGCGGCTCGAGCTCCATCTCCGCCAGCCGGGTCACGCTGTGGCGCAGCTCGGCCATCCGCAAAAGCGCCTTGCTCGGAATGCAGCCGACGTTCATGCACTCGCCGCCGAGTTTGTTCTTCTCTATCCCGCAGACCCTGAGCCCCATCTCCGCGGCCATGGCGGAACCGGCCATCCCGGCCGGACCCATTCCGATCGTGATCAAATCGTAATCGTAGGGCACACCGACCTCCTTCTCCTGTTCTGACGAAAAAAATATCGCCGAGCTTCCGAACGACTATAGCGGGTCCGCTGCGCAGGGTCAATTCGTCGCAGCCCCCGAAGGAGGCCCCCGGGAGCCAACCGCGACGATTTCGAAAAAACTTATGGCAGGTGGCACCACCCTGAAGTAACAAAATGGAGCCTCTTGGAAGCGGCTTCAGGCTGGGATGATCGCGGCAGGATGCCGCTCCCACAGAGTGGCGGTCGTTTCAGGTTCCGCGATCCGCACTGGACAGACCTTCAATTTAAGTCTAAGGTGCGCGCGCCTGAGCTGAGTCGATAGAGATCGCTCGCAACATTCTGCGGCCGGCAGGCCAAGGCCTCCATGGCGCCGCCTGCCGGGCGTAATTCCGGGAGTTGCCGCCGATGCAAGCCCCACAGCACGTAACCGTCGTCAGCGCCGACCTGGGCATCCAGGCCTGGCAGATCGAAGCCGTGGCCGCGCTCCTCTCCGAGGAGGCCACGGTCCCTTTCATCGCCCGCTACCGCAGCTCGCCCAGCTGGCCGAGCTCGACAAGCGGCGCGAGGCGATCCTGGCGAGCCTCGAGAAGAACGGGCACCTCACCGATGAGCTCAAGGCCAGGGTGCAGGCGGCCGAAAGCCTCGCCGCCATCGAAGACATCTATCTCCCCTTCAAGCCCAAGCGCCGCACCAAGGCGGGTATCGCGCGGGAAAAAGGGTTGGAGCCCCTGGCCCTGGCCCTCCTGGCCCAGGAGGGGATCGACCCGGGGGAGGCCTCCCTCGCGTTCGTGGATGCGGAAAAGGGGGTGGCCTCGGCCGCAGCGGCGCTGGAGGGGGCGGGCCACATTCTGGCCGAAATGGTCAGCGAGGACGAGACCGCCCGGGGCCGGCTGCGCTCCCTCTTCCGCGAAAAGGCCGTGATCCGCAGCACGGTCACCCCGGGCAAGGAGGAGGCGGGGGCGAAGTTCCGGGATTATTTCGACTGGCAGGAGCCTGCGGCCGCAGCCCCCTCCCACCGGGTGCTCGCCATGCGGCGGGGGGAGCGTGAGGAGGTGCTCTCGCTCAGCATGGAGCCGCCCGCCGAGGAGGCCCTCGCGATCCTCGAGGGGCTCTTCGTCAAAGGGGGAGGCGCCGACAGCGGGCTTGTGCGGCTGGCGGTATCCGACAGCTACAAGCGGCTCCTCTCGCGCTCGCTCGAGACCGAACTGCGCCTGAGCCTCAAGGAGCGGGCCGACGCGGAGGCCATCCGGGTCTTTGCGGCCAATCTGCGCGAGCTTCTCCTCGCCCCTCCGCTGGGGGCGAAGCGCGTCATGGCCATCGACCCGGGGTTTCGCACCGGGTGCAAGGTGGCCTGCCTGGACCGGCAGGGGAAGCTCATCCACCACGGAACGGTCTATCCCCACACCGGCGCCGGGCAGGCGCAACGAGCGCAGGCGGATCTAAGGCGATGGTGCGAAGAGTTCGAGGTCGAAGCCGTCGCCGTCGGCAACGGCACCGCCGGGCGCGAGACCGAGGCCTTCGTGCGGGCGCTGGGGCTGCCCGCCGCCATCCCGGTCGTCATGGTCAACGAGAGCGGCGCCTCGATCTACTCAGCCTCGGAGGCGGCCCGGGAGGAGTTCCCGGATCTGGACCTCACGGTGCGCGGCGCCGTCTCGATCGGCCGGCGCCTGATGGACCCCCTGGCCGAGCTGGTCAAGATCGACCCCAAATCGATCGGCGTAGGCCAGTACCAGCACGACGTGGACCAGAACGCCCTGAAGGCCGCCCTGGACGATGTCGTCATGAGCTGCGTCAATGCCGTGGGGGTGGACCTGAACCGCGCGAGCGTTCAGCTTCTCACCTATGTCTCGGGCCTGGGGCCGCAGCTCGCCCGGAACATCGTCGCCCACCGCGACG
>JALOOS010000312.1 GCA_025454275.1 Desulfobacterales bacterium
GTGCACCGAGCTCGATGCCGCCACCGTGGACATCCTTTACCACTTCGACAAGGACCTCGGCTTGAAGCACCTGCGCCTGACGGCGCCGAAATCCGGGGCCGTGCCGAGCATTTCGCCGGTCTACTTCGCCGCGCTGCTCGTGGAAAACGAGATCCAGGATTTCTTCGGCCTGCGGTTCGACGGGCTGGCGGTGGACTTCCGGGGCATGCTCTACCTGGAGGAGGAGGCGCTCAAGACGCCGTACTGCCGTTTCAGCCTGCGGACGGCTCAAAAAGACGCGGCGCCCGCCGAGGGTTCAGCAGAACGGGCGGAGATTGCCGCTTCGCCATTGCCGGCGGAACCGGAAAAGGACGTACTCAACTCATGACACGTCCATCGAGGTTGCCGGGAGATCGCTTCCAAAATCCCCCCGACCCCTTTTGCAAAAGGGGGAAAGAGGAGACAATTTTCAAGCGGGGGGTCAGAGGAAGCCAAGCGTGCAGCTCCCCCTTCGAAAAAGGGGGCCGGGGGGATTTGACAGCACATCGGACGGCGCAGTCGCCACGAAGCGGCTTTTTGCGGAGCCATCCGGACGGGGAGAGACGCTGATGCGCAAGACCGTGATTCCGTTCGGGCCCCAGCACCCGGTGCTGCCCGAGCCCATTCATTTGAAGCTGACGGTGGAGGACGAACGCATCACCGAGGTGGTCCCGAACCTGGGATACGTCCACCGGGGCCTCGAGCGGCTGGCCGACATCCGCGACTTCCACCAGATGATCCAGGTCGTCGAGCGGGTCTGCGGCATCTGCTCGGTCATCCACGCCCTGTGCTACTGCCAGGGGGTCGAGGAGATCATGGGCGTCGAGGTGCCGCCGCGGGCGAACTACCTGCGGGTGATGTGGTCCGAGCTGCACCGGATCCAGAGCCACTTGCTGTGGCTGGGGCTGTTCGCCGACAGCTTCGGCTTCGAGAGCCTGTTCATGCAGTTCTGGCGGGTGCGCGAAAAGATCATGGACATCAGCGAGGCGACCACCGGCAACCGCGTGATCGTATCGGTGAACGTGATCGGCGGGGTGCGACGCAACCCGGACGCGGAGCAGATCCGCTGGGTGCTGGCCCAGCTCGACTGGGTGGAGGAGGAGCTGCGGCGCCTGGAACGCACGATGCTCGAAGACTACACGGTCAAGAAGCGCACCGTCGGCAAGGGGGTCCTCACGCGGCAGCAGGCCTACGAGCTCGGGGCCGTGGGGCCGGTGCTGCGCGGCAGCGGCGTGGCCCAGGATGCGCGCCAGACGGGCTACGCCGCCTACGGTGAGCTGCACTTCGAGCCGGTCGTCGAAACCGACGGGGACTGCTGGGCGCGCAACAAGGTTCGGTTCCGTGAGACCCTGGCCAGCATCGACCTGATCCGCCGGGCGATCAACCGGATGCCGGACGGGGAGGTGCGGGCCAAGACCAAGGGAGTCAAGCCTCCCAAGGGAGAAACGGTCAACCGCGTGGAGCAGCCGCGGGGCGAGCTCCTGTACTATCTCAAGGGCAGCGGCGAAAAGACGCTCGACCGCGTGCGCATCCGGACGCCCACGTTCGCCAACATCCCGCCGCTGCTGGTGATGCTGCCCGGCCATTACCTGTCCGACGTGCCGGTGGTGACGCTGTCGATCGACCCGTGCATCAGCTGCACGGAACGCTGATGACTTCGTCGGAGACCCAATTTCGGCGTTGCGTTCGCTTCGCGCTCGCTGCGGCGCACGGGAAATACGCCTCGCCCGGCGAAACTCGCGCGCCTTGAACGTGGACTTCTGGCGAAGTCATCCAACGGAAGGTTTTTGCCAATGTTCAAGATGACGCCCAACATCATGCGCAACCTGGTGGTCAGGAAGTCCACGCGGAGGTATCCGGCCGAGGTGCGCGAACCCTTCGCCAAGGTCCGCGGCGAGCTCGTCAACGACATCGAGCGCTGCATCTTCTGCGGCACCTGCGAGATCAAGTGCCCGTCCCAATGCCTCGCGGTCGACAAGAAGTCCTGCGTGTGGGTCTACGATCCCATGGCCTGCGTGTACTGCGGGGTGTGCGTGGACAGCTGCCCGGCGAAGTGCCTCTACCAGAAGACCCAGTACCGCGCCCCGGTTTGCGAACGGCTCACGATCCGCATGCAGGGTCAGCCGCGGAAGAAGGGCAAGGAAAAGGAAAAGACTCAGGAGGCGCCGGCCGCCGGGGCGGGCGGGCCGGAGGTCGACGAACCCGGGGGGTCATGATCCCTGGAATACCAGAGCCGATCACCCGGCTTGAACGGGCGGATGCCGCCGGGTCTTGGAAAGGGCTATAAAGAAGTTTAAAAACTTATATTCATCTATTTGACTTTAAATGAAATTTCTGCTGATTCCCTGCTCTCGGAATTTCCTTTGACGGCCGTGATCACAAAATAGTAGGTCTTGCCGCGCTCGAGGCCTTTAAGGATGTATGGGCTTGTGACTCTGCCGATTTTGGTTCCGTTCTGCCTGTTGACGCCCGGCGAGCCTCGCCAGTAGATGTTGTAGGATTCGGCGCCCGCCACGCTGTCCCAGGACAACGTGGCCTGGCCATCCGAGGTTTGGCCTGCTTTCACCTGCGCAGCGGGGGTGCGCTTTTCAGGGAAGATGTTGCCGAAATGCAGCGGGCCGCCGGTTTCCGCGGCCAGCTGCGATTTTTCAACGGACTCGGCGCTCTCGCCTTCCTCGTCGACCATGGTGACGACAAAGTAATAGGGCTTGCCGGGCTCCAGATCGACG
>JALOOS010000052.1 GCA_025454275.1 Desulfobacterales bacterium
GGCCGGCGTCCCTTTCGCGGCGAGAAAGAGCTCGAAGCAGGTCTCCTCCCAGAGCCCGTGGCGCCGTTCCGGGGCGGCGGCCGGTGCGGGGATCCGAAGGCTTTCCATGGGACCGAGGAGCTTGTATCGCAGGCCGAAGGCCCGATCACGCCGGGCAACAGTGCCTTCGATCCTCACCTCATGAGGCATGGGTGCGGTAAACGGGGCGAGGGAAAAGCGATGCGCGACCACCCGCACTTTCCCTAAACCGAAAGATAGCGCGATTGGACCTCGGTATTTGACAGGAGCTCCTGCCTGGACCCCTCGTAGCGGATGAGACCCTTGTCGATCACGTAGCCCCGGTCGGCGATGGAGAGGGCAAAATGGGCGTTCTGCTCGGAGATAAGGATAGGGATCTGCGACTTGATGCCGGCGATGATCCGCGACAGTTCCTGCACGATCACCGGTGCAAGCCCCTCGCAGGGCTCATCCAGGAGGAGTAGCGCAGGGTTGCCGACGAGTGCGCGGGCGATCGCGAGCATCTGCTGCTCCCCGCCGGAGAGGTTGCCGCCCTTGCGGATCTTGAGCGGGGCAAGAAGCGGGAAGACTTCGTAAATGCGATCGAATGTCCAGGCCGGCCGCCCCGGCCGGGCGGGAAGCTGGGCCACTTCCAGGTTCTCCTGCACGGTCAGACCGGCGAAGATCCGGCGGTCCTCCGGCACGAAGGCAAGCCCGCTGCGCACATTCTCGTAGACCGGCCGGCCGGCGATCTCCCGGCCGTTGAAGAGCACCCGGCCGGAGCGCGGGGGATTCACCCCGACAAGCCCCCGCATGGTGGTGGACTTGCCGGCCCCGTTGCGCCCTAGCAGGCAGACGATTTCGCCCGAGCGCACCTCGAGCGACACTCCCTGCAGGACATGGCTGTCGCCGTAATAGACGTGAATGTCAGTGGCTTGCAGCATCGAGACTGCCTCCCAGGTAGGCCTGCTTGACCTCCCGGTTGGATCGAATTTCATCAGGGGTGCCTTCGGCAAGGAGAGTTCCCTGGTTCAGCACGAAGATGTTCTCAGCGACCGAGAAGACCACCTTCATGTCGTGCTCGGTGATGAAAAAGGTGATCTCGGATTTATCCGAGAGCTCCTTGATGAGGCGAATCATCCGATCGGTCTCTTCGGGGTTCATGCCGGCGGTCGGCTCATCCAGCAGCACCAGCTTGGGCTGGCAGGCGAGCACGATGGCGATTTCGATCAGCCGCTTGTCGCCGTAGGCGAGCGTTGAAACCACGCGGTGGGATTGGCCGCGCAGCCCGACGCGCGCGAGGATCGCTTCGGCTTCATCGACCAGCTCCGGGCGGCGGGCCATCGATCCCAGGAAGGAAAAACTCAGGCCGCGCATGACGGCCAGCGGGGTCAGCACATTTTCACGCACGGTCAAGGCCGGGAATATATTGGTGACCTGAAAGGATCGCAGCAGCCCCCGCGCGACCAGTGCATGGCTAGGCAGGCCGCTGATATCGCGCCCTTCGAAGAACACCTTCCCGATGGTGGGCCTATAGCGTCCGGAGACGACGTTGTAGAAGGTGGTCTTGCCGGCACCGTTGGGTCCGATGAGGGCGCATAATTTTCCCTTCGGGATTTTAAGGGAGATGCCGCCGAGCGCCTGGAATTTGCCGAAGCTACGGCTCAGGTTTTGAACTTCCAGAATGATCGGCTGTGTCATGGGGCGGCGCCTCTGCGCTTTTGAGCGAAAAATTCCATGACGCTGCCCAGCACCCCCTTGGGGAAGGCCAGGACCAGCACCACCAGGATGGCTCCGAGGAAGATCATCCAACTGGTGGTGAAGGTGGTGATGTAGTGCTCGAGCACGTAGAAAATCGCGGCGCCGACGGCCGGCCCGAGCAGGACCCCGGATCCTCCCAGGACGGTCATGAGGACGGCCTTGCCCGAGAAGGACCAATGCAGCATCTCCGGCGAGGCGATGCGGTTGAAAATCGCGAACAGCACCCCGGCCACCCCTGCCAGGGTGCCGGCGATGACAAACGCGAACAGCCTGAGCCTGCGAACATTCGCGCCCACGAAAGCGACCCGGTTGCTGTTTTCACGCGTCGCCCTGAGAAGCAGCCCGAAGGGGGACTTCACCATGCGCAGCAGCAGCAGGGTGCCGAGCAGGGTGACGGCAAGCACGAGAAAATAAAAATACTTCGGGTTGAATAGCGATACTTGCCAGGCGATCAGGTTCAGCGGTGGCACCGTGAACCCACCCAGCCCGTCGCTGCCGCCGGTGACCGACCGCCAGTTATGGGCGGTGGTAAAGAGCATCATCCCGAATCCCAGGGTGAGGATGGCGAAGTAGATTTCATCGAGCCGCACACAGAGCCACCCGATCACAAGGGCCAAAAGAGCCGTGCCCACCACGGCTGCGGCAAGGGCGACCCACAGCGAGGGTGGGCCATGGAGCAGCGTCAGCACGGCGAAATACCCGCCGGCACCGAAGAACCCCGCTTGGCCGAAGGAGAGCAGCCCGGTGTAGCCGAAGAGCAGGTTGAAGCTCATCGCAAAGAGGCTCATGGTGAGGATCTCGGTCAAAATGATGACCCAATAGGTGGAGAGGAAGAAAGGGGCAGCGACTAGGAAGGCGAGGAGCAGAGTGGCCGGGAGGATCCGTCGTAGAGTCAACCCGCCCATATCAGGCCTCCCCGCCGAAAAGCCCACGCGGCCGGGTGAGGAGAATCACGGCCAGCAGGATGTAGGGCAGCGCCATCTGAAGATGGGGTACGAAAGTGGTGCCGAAGGAGTTCATCAATCCCAGGATGAGCGCTCCGGCAAAGGCGCCGGGGAAGCTCCCCATGCCGCCGATCACGACCACGATGAAGCTCTCGATGATGATGCGCTCCCCCATGGCCGGCCCGACGCTTTGATGCGGTGCGGCCAAGGCCCCGCCCAGGGCGGCCAGCCAGGCACCGAAGGCGAATACCGCCGTGAACAAGACCGGTACACGCACGCCGACGATCTCCGCCATCTGGCGGTCCATGGCTGCGGCGCGCAGAATTTTGCCCCACCGGGTGAAGCTGAAAAAGGCCCAGAGACCGAGTCCGACCAAGGGACCCAGGATCACCAGGAAAAGGCGATAGACCGGATAGCTCTGTGAGAAAAAGGGGATGACCCCTGACAGGAGCGCGGGCGGGTTTACGACATGGTAGGCCGGCCCCCAGATCAGCCGGACCCCGTCGTCCAGAAAAAGCATGACCCCGAAGGTGAGCAGCAGCTGGAAACTCACGTCTCGGCCGTAGAGCGGGCGCAGCAGAAAGCGCTCAAGGAGGATGGAGAGCGCTGCCACTAATGGAGGGCCCGCCAGCAGGCCGACCCAGAAAGAGCCGACCCAGCGCACGAACTGCATGCAAAGATAGGCCCCCAGCATGAAAAGCGAGCCGTGGGCGAAATTGAGAACCCCCATCACCCCGAAGACGGTCGTGAGCCCCACCGAGATCAGGAAGAGAAGCATCCCCCACGAGAGGCCGTTCAGCACATTGGCGAGAAAGCCTTCCAAATAAAGAGTCCTTTGATCAGTGTCAGGATTAAACTCGATCTGATTCGCGCCCATCCGGGAATGGCGGTTTACCGTTCAGGCCAAGGCCGCAACGATGTCGCCACCGCAGGCGGTGTGCAGCACACGGTCGCGGATGGCGGCGCGATAGAACGCCGGGATGGGCTATAAGAAACCGTTTATGGGTGAGCCTTAATTCATTTTGCAGCCGGTCTCCGCCACTGGAGGTGTGATCTCCTTGCCGGCGAATTTCCGCATCGGCTTGAGGATGCGGATCGGCATGTTGGGGTCGGTGGCGGTCTTGCCCCACACCCCGTCGGTCACCGCCTGGTGATCCTCCGGCCGGATCGTGATGTTGCCGACCGGCAGCTCGATCGTGAGCCCGCGCAGGCCGTCGATGATTTTCTCCTTGTCGACCGATTTGGTTTTGGCGGCAGCGGCGGCATAGGACCTGACCGCGCCGTAGGCGCCGTGGGCGTTGTAGGAGGGATAGACATTGAAGCGTTTGAAATAGGCGTCCACGAAGGCCTTGTTGACGGGGGTGTCATTGGCCTGGAACCAGTAGCGGGTGCCCACCCAGATGCCCTCGGGCATTTTATCCTTCAAGGCATAGAGCACCTCGGTCGCGGCCCCGAGAGTCATCAGGATCTCCCGTTTCCCGTCGAAGAAGCCCATGTCGCCCGCCTGGCGCACAAAGTCGATCAGGTTCCCGCCCCAAAGCGAGATCAGGACCCCGTCGGCCTTTGAGTTCATGATTTTCGTAATGAAGGCGGAAAAATCGGTGGTGGCAGCCGGCGAGAAGGCCACCTCCGCCTGCGGCAGGAAGACGGCGTCCGGCTTCCTTGCGGAGAGGTATTTCTGGAAATACTCCCAGGACTGGTGTCCGAAGGAGTAATCCGGGCCGGCGGTGGTCCAGGTCTTGGCTTTCATGTCGGCGGCGATGGCGGCCGCCATGGCGATATTCTGGTTGACGTTGAGGGAGACCCGGAAGGTGTAGCGGTTGCACTTCGTCCCGGTCACATCCGGAGTGGCCGCATGGGTGATGATCAAGGGGGTCTTGAGCTCATTCATGACCGGGGCAACTGCCGAGGCCACGCCGCTCGAATCGAGCCCCATGACCACGTCGACCTCGTTTTCGAACACCAGCTTGCGGATCGCACGGATGCCCACATCAGGCTTGCCGGTGCTATCCTCGAACAGGGCCTCCACCTTGCGGCCGTTGATGCCGCCTGCCTTGTTGATCTCATCGATGGCAAGCTCCGCCCCCTGCTTGGCAAACTGTCCGTAGGTGGCGAACGGTCCGGACATGATGTAGACGAACCCGATTTTAACCGGTTTTTCGGCCGCAAGCCCCATTCCCGTCATTGCCCACCCGATCAGGATCACCAGAAGCAGTGCAGCGCAACGCTTTGTCATGATACCCTCCTTTGAGATCTGAACAGCAAGTTGATTCAAGGGGTTGTAAACAAGATTAGACTACCGGCCGTTTCGTATGGATCGGCCTCGGCAATTAAAAACTCCTATATAACCAGGAGTGTTTTGTCAACCGAGGGTCATGCGCCGCGGAATTTTAAATCGCCATTGACTTTAACAATTCGTTTAAATAATGTGACTACCATTCATTTTTTGAGGATCTGGCCACCGCCGTTCACCCGGAAAAAAAGGAGAGATGGGCATGAAAACGAGACGGTTTTTCCTGGCAGCATCCCTTTTTCTGGCGGTCGCTGCGCTGATCGCCGTAGCTCCGGCAAGGGCCGCGCAGCCGATTACCCTCGGCTGCCCGCTTTCAACAGCCTTCCTCTACGGGTGGGCGGCCGAGCGCGGCTTCAAGCTGGCGGTGGAGGAGATCAACGCTGCCGGCGGGGTCGCAGTCGGTGGCGAAAAGCGGCCGTTCAAAGTCGAAGTGATCGACACCCGCGACCTCGAGCCCGGGGTGCCGGTGAGCGAGGCGCTGCTTGCCGTGGAGAAGCTCATCCTCGACAAGAAGGCCGACTTCATCCTCGGCGGCCCGGTCCGCTCGGAGGCGGCGCTCGCGGCCATGCCGCTGCTCTCCAAGCACAAGAAGGTCTCCATCCTCACCACCGGGGTCCTGACCCCCAAATACCACGCCATGGTGGCGGAGCAGTACGACAAGTTCAAATACTGCTTCCGCATCCACGGCGAGGCCAAGAACCTGGTGGGCGAGATCATGGCCAACTTCGCCCAGCTGAAAGAAAAGCACGGGTTCAACAACCTCTTCATCATGGCCCAGGATGTGAGCCACGCCCGCGGTGCGGCCGACACCATCAAGACCGTTGCGGCGGATAAAGGGTGGAACATCACCGGCCTCGAGATCTACCCCACCGGCGCCACGGACTTCTCCATGGGGCTCCTGAAGGCCAAGAACGCGAAAACGGACATCATCAACATCTGGATGGACATGCCCGAGAGCGCCATCCTGCTCAAGCAGTGGTTCGACATGAAGGTCCCGGCGCTGCCCTTCGGCTCCACTCTCGCCGCGGCCGAGCAGCCCGGCTTCTGGAAGGCGACCGACGGCAAGGGGGAGTTCACGCTCTGCAACGTGGTCAATGCCGGCAACGCCCCCTCGAACGCCACGGCCTGGACGATGAAGTTCTACGATGCCTACGCCAAGCGCTGGGGGGTCGAGCCCGAGGGGCTGGGCAGCTCGAGCAGCTACATGGCGGTCTATACCCTCAAGGAGGCCATCGAGCGCGCCGGTTCGCTCGACTCCGACAAGGTCGTCGCCGCGCTCGAGGCCACCGATATCATGGGAGTGTACGGGCGGCTGCGCTTCGACCCCAAGAGCCACCAGGTGATCCCGGCAAACGAGGCGAAGGAGGGGGCGGTCGGCAGCATCCTGCAGTGGCAGGCCGGCAAACGGGTCGTCGTCTACCCGAAAAGCATTGCGATGGGGGAGATCCAGCTGCCCCCCTGGATGCGCAAATAGATGGAGATCCTGATCTACGGCACCATCAACAGCGTCGCGCTGGCGCTCTACGCCCTGGGCTTTGCCCTGGTTTACGGGATCAGCCGTCTGCCCAACTTCGCCCACGGCGCGCTCTACGTCCTGAGCGGGTTCATCGCCTGGAGCGCCCTCAACACCCTGAAGCTGAACTACCTGCTCAGCGTCGTGATCGCCATGGCGGTGACGGCGCTGATCGGGGCGGTGATCTACCGCGTGTTTCTGATCCGGGTCCGCGGCATGGAGATCTCCGAGATCATCGCCTCCTACGCCATCGGGCTCGCGATCCTGGAGGGGCTGCGCTGGGGGGGGTTCAAGGGAATGACCTACACCCTGCCCCCCTTCATCGAGGGCAGCACCGCCATCGCCGGGATTTCAGTCGATTACCAGCGGCTGGTCGTGATCGTGATCGGCGCGGCCCTGGTGGCGATCTTGTGGCTCTTCACCCATTACACCCGGATCGGGCTCGCGCTGCGCGGTATGGCCCAGGATGAGCGCGCCGCGCTGATGCTGGGGATCGACTCGGACATCATGGCCGTCGTGGCCATGGGGATCGGCTCCATGCTGGCGGCCTTCGCGGCCATCCTGCTCCTGCCGCTCGGCAACATCGTGGTTGAGTCCGGCTACAACGTGCTGATTCTCGCCATAGCGGTCTGCATCGTGGGCGGGCTGGGCAGCTGGATCGGGGCGGTACTGGCAGCCTTCCTGATCGGGTTCGCCCAGATCCTGACGGTGGTCTACGTGGGGGCCCATTTCCAGATGGTGGTGGCGCTGCTCGCGATTATCCTGACCCTGATCTTGAAACCCTCCGGCCTTTTCGGGCAGCAGAAGGAGTTGGAGGAGCGGGTATGAGCGCCGGCGGCGAGCGGCGGCGGGAGCGGATCGACCGGGGCATCAAGGTGCGCACGGCGGGCATCTACGCCCTCATGTCCTGGCGGGAGATGGCCTACCTGGTCGCCCCGCGGGTGCTTCTGATCGGCGGGCTCCTGCTCCTGCCCCTCATCCTGCCGGGCATGTACTGGAAGCGGGTGATTTCGATCGTCTGCATCTATGCCCTGCTGGCCTTGACCTTCGATTTTCTCGCACACTACGTCGGACTGGTCTCGCTCGGCGGGGCCTTCTTCGTCGGGGTGGGCGGCTACCTCTCGGCCATCCTCAACACCAAGCTCGGCCTCTCTCCTCTCATCTGCGTACCGACGGCGGCCCTGGCGGGCGGGGCGGTCTGCACCTTGCTCCTTCTGCCCTGTCTGCCGCTGCGCGGGGTCTATTTCGCCATCGTCACCCTGATGTACCCGCTCTTCATGGCGCGCGTGATCGAGGCCCTGGACATCCTGGGCGGCACCGACGGGATCATGGGGATCGACAGCTTCCCGAGCCAGTGGGCCGAGGACTATTTCGTCATCATCGCGGTCCTGCTCTTCCTCTTCGGGCTGCGGCGGCTGGTCAACACCGACCTGGGGCTGGTCCTGCGCGCGGTGAAGGACAACGACCAGGCGGTCAAGGCCTCGGCCATGAGCATCACCCACTACAAGGTGCTCGCGGTCTTCATCGCCTCCGTCATCGGCTGCATGGCCGGGGCCTGTCTGGTCCACATCTACATGTGGGCCGGGATCTCGACCTTTGCGCTCGACTTTTCGGTGCTTCCGATCGCGGCCACGGTCATCGGCGGCAGCGGCACCCTGGTCGGCCCCCTGATCGGGTGCCTGATCCTCGTGCCGGTCTCGGAGCTCTTGAGGGACTTCGGCACCCTGCGCATCGTCTTCTATTCCCTGATCCTTTTGGCCTTCATCACCTTCAGAAGCGAGGGTCTCATGATCTACGGCCAGCGCAAGTACCACCAGGTGGAGCGGTGGAGGGCGATATGAGGGCCGCGCCGCTCCTTGAGGTGCGCGAGGTGACCAAGACCTTCGGGGGCATCATCGCGCTCAACCGGGTGAGCTTCGATGTGCATG
>JALOOS010000313.1 GCA_025454275.1 Desulfobacterales bacterium
CCAGGGGACGGCCAGGGAGAGGACGCATTCGAAGGCCGCGCGACGCTCGGCGCAGCCGTCGAGTTCGGCCAGGAGCCTGAGGCAGCGCTCCTCGTCGGTGAGCCCCGCCCCGCCGTAACGGGCGGAATAGACCCCCGGCGCCCCGTTCAGGGCCGGCACAACCAGCCCGGAGTCATCGGCCAGGGCCGGAACGCCCAGCACCCGCGCGGTAAAGCTCGATTTCTTGTAGGCATTCTCGTCGAAACTGGCACCGTCCTCCTCGACCTCGGGAATCGGGCCGAAATCGGAGAGGTTGCGGATGTCGACGGGAAAACCGTCGAGCAGATCGCGGATTTCCGCCGTCTTGCCGGGGTTGCGCGTGGCAATGACCAGGATCGGCCGTCGGCTCATGGGGTATGGTCTCGCTTTCTGAGGTTCTGCGACGGAGGCAACGAACGCTCGGACGGAAGCGCAGGATTAGGTGCCGCCGCAGGCTTCCTGCGAACCGGTATCTTCTCCGTTCACCTACCCGTACCCGTTCACGCACCCGAACATGGTTTGACTCGCCTCGCTACCCGCATTCAGGTTTGATATTTTTTTCGTGGACGTGAACGGGCACCGCTTCGCTGTGAACGTGTACGCAATATGCACGCGGGGTCATGATACGAATTCCAGGACCGCCGTTCAAGGCTTTTATGCAGTCCGTTTCACGGCTTTACTTCATACGGCGGCCGTGTATAATTGCCGCCGAGGAACCCGGACACACCGCAACCCACCACTCGATCATCATCAACGCCGTCAACCTGATCGTGGGCAGCCGGGCCGCCGCGGAGATGGTCCGCACCGGCGCGGAGTCGGCGGAGCTGGAGGCGCTCTTCGCCGTCGATCCGGGGTCGGCCGCCGGCCGGGCGGCGGCCGCCATGGGCTACGAGGTCGGCGACGGGCTTCTGGTGCGCCGGGTCATCTCGCGCGCGGAGGGCAACCGGGTTTACGTCAACGGCCGCATCGCCACCTTGCAGGTGCTCTCCGCGGTCACCGAAAACCTGGCCGCCATCTCCGGCCAGCACGCGCACCAGGGCCTGCTCAAGGAGGAGCAGCACCTGCTTCTGCTGGACCAGTTTGGCGGGCTGACGGCCCGGCGCGAGGCGGTGGGCGCCCTGTTCCGCGAGATCCTGCCCGGATTGAAACACCTCCGGGAGCTCCAGGCGCGCAAGGTAAGCCAGGCCGAGCAGGCCGAACTCCTCGAGTTCCAGGAGCGGGAGATCGCCGCCGCCGGCCTCCTGGCGGATGAGGATATCGAGCTCGAGCGCGAGCGCGCCCGGCTCAGGAATGCCGGCGCCCTCATGGAAGCGGTTCAGGGAAGTGTCGATCTGCTTTACGGCGCCTCCGGCTCGGCGACGGACCGGGTGGCGGAGGCACGCCGCCGCCTCGAAAAAATGGCCCGGGTCGACCCCGGCCTGGCGGCACAGGGCGAACGGCTGGCCGAGATCGGCTACCGCATCGAAGAGCTCCTCCAGGATCTGCGCGGTTATCTGCGATCGGTCGAATTCAACGACCGGCGCCTGGAGGAGGTAGAGCAGCGGCTGGACATCGTGAACCGCCTGAAACGCAAATACGGCGGCTCCCTCGCGGCGGTGTTCGCGAAGCTCGCCGGCGCACGCGCCGAACAGGCGGCCATCCAAAACCTGGATGCCGATATCGCGGCGGCGGCGGAGCGGCTGAAGGCGCTGGCCGCGGCGCTCGCGGCGGAAGCGGGCGCCCTGTCGCACGAGCGCCGAAAGGCGGCGAAGCGCTTCGCCTCCGCGGTGGCGGCGGAGCTGGCCACCCTGAAAATGCCCGGCACCCGTTTTGCGGTCGCGCTGAGCTCTGCGCCCGCCGCCCCCGATGCCGACCCGCACCTCGTGGTCGACGGGAGCGGGCTCTCCGAGAGCGGAATCGACCGCGCCCTCTTCACCATCGCCCCGAACATCGGGGAGCCCCCCAAGCCGCTTGCCGCCATCGCCTCCGGTGGGGAGCTCTCGCGCGTGGTCCTGGCGCTCAAGTCGATCCTGGCCGCCTCCGAATCGGTCGCCACCATCGTCTTCGACGAGGTCGATGCCGGTATCGGCGGCGCCGTGGCCGAGGTGGTCGGCCGCAAGCTGGCCGCCCTCTCCCGGCGTCACCAGGTGTTTTGCATCACCCATCTGCCGCAGATTGCGAAGTTCGCCGACCACCACTTCAACATTTCGAAAGAGGTGGCCGGCGGCCGCACCCGGACCGTCATCACCCCGCTCTCGGAAGAGGAGCGCACCCGGGAGCTGGCGCGGATGCTGGGGGGCGAGACCATCACCCGGGTCACCCTGGAACATGCGCGCGAGCTCCTCGGCCGGAAGCGCAAGGCGAAGGGCTAAAAAAATCCCCCATCCGGCGTGAGCGCAGATGGGGGATGAAAGCGATGGTTGGTAAAGGACGAAACTCAGGCCTCGATCTTCTCCACGTCCGAAGCGGCAGGCCCCTTGGCGCCCTGCTGGACCTCAAACCGAACGCGGTCCCCTTCCACCAGCGACTTGAAGCCCTTGCCCTTGATGGCCGAGTAGTGGACGAAGATATCCTGCCCATCCTCTTTTTTGATGAATCCGTAACCTTTTTTCTCGTTGAACCACTTGACAACCCCTTCCGCCATGCTGACCTCCTCCCCTTTGTTCAAAAAGTGACCGTCACTTTGGATCTGGACGGTTAGTCAAAAGGCAGCGTTCGTTCGGACCCTGCCCCTCACGCCTGGATAACGGATGGCGGCCTTGCCGCAATCAAAAAAAAAGCAGGACCGAAAGCGGCCCTGCTTGACAAACCTCACCTCAAATGAACCGTGCGGAAAATGATTCGATCGATCCCACACCACAACATCGTCACCGGCAGCAATTGCCCACTGAAAGTTTCCAGGGCACTATTTCCGAAATAGAGCGGAATGTCAACAAAAAACTGCCGGAATTTCTCGTTTCGGCCTGATCCGTGGTAGGATAGGGCGTGGCTTCCTCCTCCATCAGATGGTTTCGGGCGACCGGCATCCTGGCCGCCCTCGCCTTCACGCTGCTGCTGGGAATCCGGCTGGGCCTCTGGGACGCACTGGTCTCACAGCCCCGGAGCCTCCCGGGCGCTGCGGCGGCGGCCTCTTCCGAGCGGGAGTCCTGGATGAGCATTTTCCAGAACAACCGTCAGGTCGGTTTCTCCCACAGCCGGCTGCGCCCGGAAGAGGCGGGCTACGCGCTCGAGGAGGCGGTGCTCATGCGGATCAACACGATGGGAATGGTGCAGGAGCTCCGGCTGAACAGCCGCTTCCGGTTGAACC
>JALOOS010000314.1 GCA_025454275.1 Desulfobacterales bacterium
CTTTCGGCGCGCCTGATCCGGGCTGCGGCGGGCAACCCCGGTGACGTGGTGTCCCCGGGCGACCAGGTCCCGGCACAGGTGGGTACCGATGAACCCCGAGGCCCCGGTTATCAGGATCTTCATCGCTGCACTCCTGTTTCCGCACGAGAGAGGGTTCGGCTCCTGATGCTAGAGGGCCGGTCGGTCTTTGTCAACCCGAGGGGCCGGCGACGGCGGGAGCCGTCAGGGGGCCGGTATCGCCGGCGGCGGGAAATCCCCGGGCAGCCCCGCCGGTTCCATCATTGCGGTGCGGCAACCGGGGCAGCGGCCCAGAAACTCCAGCTGATGGCCGATGATTTCGAAATCGGTGACGCGCCGGATCTGATCGTTCAGGCTGCGATCAACGGCGACGGGGGCGTCCACGAGCCGATCGCAGGCGACGCAGCGGATGTGGTAGTGCTCCTCCGGGTTGCCGTCGAAGCGCTTGAGGCCGCCGCCCGAGTCGATCCGGCGGATCGCGCCCAACCCGGCGAGGATCTCCAGGTTGCGGTAGACGGTCCCCAGGCTGATGCGGGGCAGCCGCCGGCGGACCATGGCATAGAGCTCATCGGCGCTGGGATGGGAGTCGACCCGCCTCAATTCATCGAGGAGGATCGACCGCTGGGTCGTCATGCGGATCGGGTGCACGGTCTGGTATGGTTCCTTTCCAGGCGGGTGCGGCCCTCTCGCCGGCGCCGCTGCCCTTTCCGGGAGGTAAGGGCAGCGGGCAGAGGAGAGGATCAGACGGTCGCCGGCTGACGCCTCGGCTTTATTCGGGTCGGCGCTGCTCGAGGGGGGTGAACTCGCAGACCTCGGGCCCGCAGTAATCGCCGACATACTCGGACTCCGGCCGGTAGAGCACCGGTTTCGGGGCCGCACCGGCGAACTGCTCCTCGATGATGTGGGCCGCCCATCCGGCCACCCGCGCGATGGCGAAGACCGGCGTGAAGAGGTCCACCGGGATGCCGAGGTAGTAGTAGAGCGAGGCGCTGTAGAAGTCGACGTTCACGGGAATGTCGGCGTTCTTCCGCCTGCGGAAGATCTCCTTGGCCGTCTTTTCGATCCGGGTGGAGATTTCGTACCAGCGAGGGTCGCCGGCCCGCTCCCCCAGGGCCTTGGACATGGGGGCGAGGATGTGGGCGCGGGGGTCGTCCACGTCGTAGACGGCATGGCCGAGGCCGAAGATCTTGCGGCCGGCGTCGAGCTCGGTGTTGACGAACGCCTCCACTTTGTCGGTGGTGCCGAGCGTCAAGAGCATCTGCATCACCTTGGCGTTGGCCCCTCCGTGCAGGGCCCCGGAGAGAGAGCCCACCCCGGCCGCGACCGCCGCGTACATGTGGGCCTGGGTGGAGGCGACCTCGCGGGCGGCAAAGGTGGAGGCGTTGAAGGCATGCTCGGCATGCAGCACCAGCGCGGTGTCGATGGCCCGCGCGGCGGTCTCATCCGGGGTCTGCCCGTTCAGCATGTAGAGGAAGTTGGCGGCATGGTCGAGATCGGCCGCGGGCGCCACCGGCGCGAGGCCGCTGCGGATCCGGTGCCAGGCGGCGAGAACGGTCGGGAACTTGGCGATCAACCGTTGGGCCATGCGCAGGGCGGCGTCGCGCGACGTGTCGGTGAGGTCGGGGTCATGGTGGGCCAGCATCGGGACGGCCGCCTGCAGGATATCCATGGGGTGGGCCGCGGCCGGGCGGGTCTTCAAGGCGGCCACGACCTCGGTGGGAATGGCCCGTTCGGCCGCGAGCCGCGCCCGGAGTGCCTTCAACTCCTCTGCGGTCGGCAGGTGTTCGTAAAGGAGGAGATGGACCACCTCCTCGTAACTCGCGCGGGCCAGATCCTCGATCAGGTAGCCGCGGTAGATCAGGCGCCCATTCTTGCCGTCGACCTCGCAGATTCGCGTGTTGGCGATCGTGACCCCGCGCAGGCCGGTGTTCAACGTGATCTTGCACTCTTCTTCCATGATCATCCTCTTTTCGGCAGGTCGATCATCCGCCGGACGCTTTTCGGGCAACCACCCGACTACACATCGATCCACATGTCGGCCTCGTTGCCGCAATGCGAGCAGGTGCCGGTGGCCTTCACGTGCCGTGTCGTTCCGGCGGCGGTCTGCTTCCGGCTCTCTGACGCCGCCGCCGGCGGATCCTCGGCATCGGGCAGCGAACAGGTGAAAACCATTTCCGCCTCGTTGCCGCAGTTCACACAGCGGCAAATCTCTTTTTTCTGGACGATGTGGACCATACCCTCCTCCTGGACCGGGCTGCCGGCTCGGGCGCGGCAGGTGCAATTGTCATCAACCTGTAACATTTATCCGAGGGGTCTAAATTGTCAAGCGAATTCGGCAGACTTACGGTCGATCCGGGCGCCGGCGGCAACGGGCGTTGAAATGGGGCCGGCCGGCATGCTATACGCCGGGAGTCCAGCGGAGATGACCGTCATGAACGAATTGCATCTGAAAAAGGGCTACCACCTCAGGCTCTCCGGCCGGCCGGCCGCCGACCTCGATATCCTGCCGCGGCCGGCACAGCTCGGGGTCGTGCCGGAGCGCCTGCGATTCGTCAAACCCCGGCTCATGGTCAGCGTCGGCGACCGCGTCCGGGTGGGCTCGGTCCTGTTCGAGGACAAGCGCCATCCCGGCGTCCGCTACCGCTCCCCCGGGGGCGGTACGGTGAGCGCCGTCACCTTCGGGCCCCGGCGGGTGATCCG
>JALOOS010000053.1 GCA_025454275.1 Desulfobacterales bacterium
GAAGAGGGTGACCATCTTCTGAATCAAGCTGCGGCCGATAAAAGCGATCATGATATGAGCTCTGGTGTTTGGTAGCTGGTATCTGGGGTTTGGTTTTTATTGCCTTTTCACTCGTTACTCGTTGCTCGTTACTTCTTTTTTCCTTCACTCTGACTCGGCACTCCGACCATCTTCTCCTCGGCCCCTTGAATCCTTGGCCCCTCGGACCCTTTCTCTTCATCGTTACTCGTTACTGCTCATTGAACACCGGCGTTTGCGCCAGCTTGATCCACTGGTTGAAGTAGAACATGTGGTTGCCCGTTCGGGTGGGGGTGATCGGGCGGTAGCGGTGCACGCCGGCCGCATCGGTCTCACAGAAACGTGTAGGGCTGGTCATGGGCGATGATGGCGTGCAGCCGGTGGCAATAGTCGACCAGCCGCTCGTGGTTGAACTCCTGGCGGATCCGGATGATGAGCTCATCCGCCTCCGGGTTTTGGTATCCTACGAAGTTCAGTTGGTGGGGCCCGGTCTGGCTCGAATGCCAGATCTGGTAGAGATCCGGATCGATGCCCATGGACCAGCCCAGCACGATGGCGTCGAAGTCGAGCTTGTTCACGCGCTCCCTGATGAAAACCGACCACTCCACGAGGTCGGTGCGCACATCGATGCCGATCTGCTTCCAGGCGTCCTGGGCGATCGCCAGGATGGACTTGCGGGTGTCGTTGCCGCTGTTGGTGATCAGGGTGAACTGGAGGCTGCGGCCCTCTTTTTCAAGCCTCCCGCCGGGGCCGGGCCGCCAGCCGGCCTCGGCGAGGAGGGCGATGGCCCCGGCCGGGTCGTAGGGCAGGGGGGTGACGGACGGGTTGTAGAAGTCGGTTTGTTTCAAAAAAGGTCCGGTCGTGCGCTCCCCCTGCTGGTGGAGGACGTAGCGGATGATCTTCTCCACGTCGAGCGCCATCGTGAGCGCGCGCCGCACCCGCAGATCGTCGAAGGGCGGCCGCCGGAGGTTGTAGCCGATGTAGGCGTAGCTGAAGGAGGTGCCGGAGAAGCTCTGAAAGCGGGTGTCCTGGGAAAGGCGCTCCGCCTGGTGGGGCTGTACGCCGTAAGAGTCGATCGTTCCGGCGTAGAACTCCATCTCCTGGGTGAGGAGATCCGGGATGATCCGGTAGGCGTAGCTACGGTAGTTGGGCGGGCCCTCCCAGTAGCCTTCGAATCGGTCGAGGAAAATGTACTGGTCTGACTTCCACTCCCGGAAAACGAAGGGGCCGCAGCCGACCGGCCTGCGGTTGAAGGCGCTCTGCCGCATCGTGAAAGTGTCGGGGTTCTGACCGGAGGCCGCCGCCTCACGGCGCAGGGCTTCGGTGTTCAGCAGATGGGCGGGCAGGATCCCCATGGCCCAGGTGCCGATAGCCGGTGAATAGAGCCGTTTGTACACGATGCGCAGCCGCAGCGGATCGAGGACTTCGACGCTTTTTACCGGTTCGTAGTCCGCCACCCGCGGGGAGAGGTTGCGCGGGTCCATGATGGCCTCGTAGGTGAACTTGACGTCCTCGGCCTGGACCGGGCGGCCGTCGTGGAACCGGACCCCCGGTCGCAGTCGGAACTCGATTACCGGGTTGTGCTCGGTTGCCGGCAGGAGCTCGGCGGCGAGGGCGGCGAGCTCCTTGGCATCGATGGGCTGAGAGGTGCGGATGCGACCCTCCGGCCGGAATTGATCGAAATAGTCCGGCCCCAGGATAGCGGCGAGGCGGGTGAAGAGATCCATATCCACTTCGCCCAGGCTGAGCCTGATCCGGGCCGGGGCATCCACCTCGATGAGGAGCGGCTCGGCCGCGCCGGCACGCGGCCGGGTCACCTCGTAACGACGGGCCGGCTCGACCGCGACGGCGCGGATGTTGGCAATCGTCCGTTGAAGTTCCGGCGTGCGCTCTCCCGCTGAGCGGCGGACCTCCTCCAGCAGGCGCCGGATCGAGTCGGGGTCGGCGCCGGCCGCTCCGGGAAGCTGGGCGGAATCATTGACGATGAAGTATGCCTCTTCGGTGATCGACCAGGCTTCGGCCACCCGCCCGCGGAAGCGCAGGTTCTCGTCGCGATCGATCAGCCCCTCGAAGACCAGGTTGTTGATTTCGGAGCTCGCCGAGTCGGCCGAGAGGATGGGGTTCAGGATGCCGGCGTCGCCGATCGAGGCGTTGATATATTCCTCGAGGCGGCCGGGGTTGCCGCGGGCCTGCTCCTCGTAGGTCGGCACCCAGAAGTAGGATTGAAGAAGGAGAGTCGCGAGCACCAGAGGTACCGCGATCATGAAACGGCGTGTGGTCAAAAAACTCCTTTGTGATCCGCCGAGTTTGAATTATAATCAATAAATTAAGTAAGATCTCGATCACCATAGAGTAGGCGGCGGGATTTGTAAACCCCATTGTGAGAGAGTGGGCGGGCCTTTTTGTATCCCAGCGCCGATTTGATGGCATTGTCATGGAAAATCATGAGCTTGTAGCGAAGCGACAACGCCTGGAGTCCATCCTCCGCGCTTATGACGGGCTGGTGGTGGCTTTTTCCGGCGGTGTGGACAGCACCTTCCTGCTTGCCTTCGCCCGCCAGGTTCTCGGCGGGCGGGTGGCGGCGGTCACGGCCGACTCCCCCCTGCACCCGCGGCGGGAGATCGCTGCGGCGGCCGAGTTGGCACGAAGCCTCGGGGTTCGTCATTTCATCATCCCCACGGACGAATTGGAGAGCGAGGAGTTTTCCGCCAACCGCGCCGATCGCTGCTATGTCTGCAAGCGGCACGTCATGAATTCCGTTCTGAAGGCCGCCGCCGGGATTGGGATCCACCGGGTGGCCCACGGCGCCCACGTGGGGGACTTGGACGACTACCGGCCGGGGCTCCAAGCGGCTGCCGAGCTCGGCCTGGAGGCCCCGTTGATCGAGGCCGGTTTGAACCAGGTTGAAATCCGGCAGCTCTCCCGCCGGATGAAGCTTCCGACGTGGAAAAAGCCCTCCATGGCCTGCCTTGCTTCGCGCATTCCTTACGGGAGCCGCATTACGCCTGAAGCCCTCCGGATGGTGGAGGAGGCCGAGGACTTTTTGCGGGGAAAGGGGGTGGCCCACTGCCGCGTCCGGCATCACGGCGAGGTGGCCCGGATCGAGGTCGGAGGCGGCTCCGGGGCGAAGCTTTTGCGCGAGCCGGCAAGGAGCGAAATCCTCAAGCGGTTTCGAGCCATCGGTTTCGCCCATGTGGCGCTCGACATCGAAGGCTACACCCCGGGCAGTTTGAACCGGTCGCTCGGTTTTGCCCCGAAGACCGGGAAGAGGGGCGGGAGAAAGGAATCTTAGAGCATGAAGCGAACACGCGGGCGCTTGCTTTTTTTTATCCTGATCGTCGGTCTTGCCATCGGCCTCCCGGTTCGGGCGGAATTCTACAAGTACGTCGACAAAGAGGGGCGCACCGTTTACGTTGACGAAATCTGGAAAGTCCCCCCCGAGTACGTGAACCAGGTCGGCCGCTACACAGAAAAGTTCGACCACCTCTCCCATGACGACAAGGCGAGCGCCATCGAGTCCGAACAGGGACGGCAGCAGGAGATCGATCAGGAGAACCAGCGCCGCATCCAGGACCGCCTCGCGGAGATCCAACAGGCAACCGCTCTCGAACAGCAGCGGTTGGAAGAGCTGAACCAGCGGCAGCGCTCCAGGGCCATGGAAACCAAGGTCGTCATCGCCAACAACCAGATCCTGGTGCCGGTCGAGTTCAGGAACGGCGGTCTGGAGGCGACCGCGCGGCTCGTGCTGGACACCGGTGCCACTCACACGATGCTGCATCGCGGTTTTGCCGCCGGCCTGAACATCGTGACCATCCACAGGGGGCAGACGAAGCTCGCCGGGGGGCAGAGCGTTCTCTCCGAGGTGGGGCGGGTCGAGCTCCTGAAGGTGGGGCCGGTCCTGGCCAAGGACTTTGCGGTGGTGATCCTGCCCTTCGAAGGCGAGCCGACCCCTTACCATGGCCTTCTCGGAATGGATTTCCTGAGCCGGGTCGACTACGCCGTCGATTTCGAGAACCAGACGATCCGCTGGAAGCTGCGCGAGCCGTGAGCCCCCAAAAAGAAAGAGTCGGAGTGAAGGGAAAAAAAGTAACGAGTAACGAGTAACGAGTAACGAGTGAAAAGATGAAGTCGAAGTCGGAGTGAAGGGGAAAAGAAGTAACGAGTAACGAGTAACGAGTCAAAAGAAAAAGAGTGAATACCAACAACCAACAACCAAACACCAAACACCAACCACCAAACACTAACCACTACCCACCAACTTTCCTGCCCGGGCGTATCGAATATTATTCTTTTAAAATATAAAAAAATTGAATATACATATTGACAAATTATAATAGTACGTATATTTGACAACAAAAATAGAATTTTAAGAAATTATTGCCATGCTAGACGACGTCAGTGTCCACATTCTTAAAATCCTGCAGGAAAAGGCGCGGGTGCCGAACAGCGAGGTGGCGCGACGGGTCGGCATGGCCCCTTCCGGGGTGCTCGAACGGGTGCGCAAGCTGGAAAAGCAGGGGATCATCGACGGCTACGAGGTGCGGTTGAACCCGGAGCGCTTCGGCCGCCGCCTGGTGGGGTTCGTGCTGGTCACCCCGGCGTCGGGCGCCGACGAGTCCGCCCTCGGAAGGGCGCTCGCCGCGGTGCCGGATGTCCAGGAGGTGCACTACGTGGCCGGGGAGGACGGCTTTATGGTCAAGCTCAGGGCCGCGGATGCCGTCATGCTCGAGCAGGTGCGACGCGAGAAGATCGCCGCCCTGCCTGAGGTCGCCCGCACCCGCACCCTGATCGCTTTGTCCACCTTCAAGGAGACATCCCGCATTCCGCTCGATGATGCCGCTCTGCTCAATCTGAAACGAAGGAGAATCTGATCATGCCGATGTCACCTGAGTTCGAAAACCGCCTCTACCCTGTGGTCGCGAAGATCGCCGCCCATTACGGCACCCCATTTCATATCTACGACGAGGCGGGGATCCGCCAAACGGGCCATACCCTTGCCCGGGCCTTCGCGGGTATAGACGGTTTTCGGGAGTACTTCGCCGTGAAGGCTCTGCCAAACCCCCGCATCCTTGCGATCATGCGGGAAATGGGCTTCGGTTTCGACTGCAGCTCGATCGCCGAGCTTGAGCTCAGCCGCCGGATCGGTGCGCGCGGCGAGGAGATCATGTTCACCTCCAACAACACCGCGCCGGAGGAGTTCCTGGAGGCGTCCCGCGACGGCGGGTGCATCCTCAACCTGGACGATATCAGCCTGGTGCCCAAAGTTCCGGAATTTCCGGAGCTGATCTCCTTCCGTTACAATCCCGGCCCGCGGCGCACCGGAAATGCCATCATCGGCAACCCGGTCGAGGCGAAATACGGCCTGGCCCATGACCAGGTGATCCAGGCCTACCGCCGGGCGATCGACCGCGGGGCGCACCGTTTCGGGATTCACACGATGGTGGTCTCAAACGAGCGCAATTACCGCTCCATGGTCCAGACCGTGGCCATGCTCTTCGAGCTGATCGAGGAGGTTTCGGCCGCACACGGCATCCGCTTCGAGTTTATGAATATGGGCGGGGGGCTGGGGATCCCCTACCTCCCGGAGGACGCCCCGCTCGACCTCGATGCCCTGGCGGCGGAGGTCACTGCGCTCTTCGCACGCTTCCGCGAGAAGAACGGCTACTCGCCCCGGCTCTACATGGAGAGCGGCCGGCTCATGACCGGCCCCCACGGCGCCCTGGTCGTGACCGCCATCAACCGCAAAGAGATCTACCGCACCTACATCGGCGTGGATGCCTGCATGTCCGCCCTGATGCGCCCCGGGATGTACGGGGCCTACCATCACATCACCGTCCCCGCCAAGCGCAGCCTTCCGCCGGCCGCCCCGGTGGACGTGGTCGGCTCGCTCTGCGAGAACAACGACAAGTTCGCCATCCAGCGCGACCTGCCGGCCGTCGCCGACGGGGATATCCTCGTCATCCACGACACCGGGGCCCACGGCCATGCCATGGGCTTCAACTACAACGGACGGCTGCGGCCCAAAGAGCTCCTGCTGCGAACCGACGGTTCGGTGGAGTTGATCCGGCGGGCCGAGACGCTGGAGGACCACTTTGCGACCCTGCGCTTCACGGCCGACCGGGTCGCGTTCTGAGGCGGCCATGGCGAGCGCCCGCAGCGACCGGCTGCGCGTCTTTTTCCCGTTTGCGCTAGGCTATTTCCTGTCGCTCCTCTTCCGGGTGGTCAACTCCGTCATCGCCCCGGACCTGGTCAACGGCCTTGGGCTGGGGCCCTCGGAGCTGGGGCTGCTGACGGCCACCTATTTCATCGCCTTCGCCGCCTTCCAGCTGCCGCTCGGCATCCTGCTCGACCGCTTCGGTCCCCGCACGGTGCAGGCGGTTTTGCTGCTCTTCGCCGCCTCCGGGGCGGCACTCTTCGCCGCCGCGGAGGGGATCGTAGGCCTCGCGGTCGGTCGAGCCCTGATCGGGCTGGGAGTCTCCTCCTGCCTGATGGCGGCCTTCAAGGCCTTTACCCTGTGGTTCCCGCGGGAGCAGTGGCCGCGGGTGAACGGTTTCCAGCTGGCGGCCGGGGGCCTGGGGGCGATGGCTGCGACCACACCGGTTCAGGCCGCTCTGAGCGTCACCGACTGGCGCGGCATCTTCCTTCTGCTCACCTTTGTCGCCGCCGTTGCCGCCGCCGCCGTCTTCTGGGTCGTGCCGGAGCGCAAAGGGCCGGGCGGCACCGGCACGGCCGCAGGCCAGTTCAAGGGGGTGGTGCAGGTCTTCACCAGTCCCGTTTTCTGGCGCGTGACGCCGCTCGCCACCGCCTCCCAGGCGACCTTCATGTCGGTTCAGAGCCTGTGGGCCGGGCCCTGGCTGCGGGACACGGCCGGGCTCGCGCGCGGTGAGGTCGCGGCCGTGCTCATGTGGCTGGCGGCCGCGATGGCGCTCGGCTATATCGCCTTAGGCGCGCTGAGCGAACGGCTGGGCCGCGCCGGGATCGGCCCCACCGCCACGTCGGTTGCCGGCATGAGCCTCTTCATCCTCGTCCAGGCCCTGATCCTGGCCTTTCCGGGGAGGTGGAACCTGCCGCTGTGGGTGCTCTTCGGTTTCACCGGCACGACCGGGGTGATCGCCTATGCCGGTCTGAGCCAGAGTTTTCCGGTGGAGCTGGCCGGCCGGGTCAACACTGCGCTCAACCTGGTGGTCTTCATAGCCGCCTTCGCGGCTCAATGGGGGATCGGTGCGGTGATCGCCCTCTGGCCGGTGGCCGAGAACGGCGCCTTTGCGGTCGCGGGCTACCGGGCGGGGTTCGGATCAATGGCGGGGCTGCAGGCGGCGGGGCTCGCCTGGTATCTCCTGGCCGGACGGGTGAAAAAAAGCGCCTAGCCGTCTCAGGGGGGGCTTTTGGCAGCCGAAGCGGTTTTGAGGCGGGCGTTCTTCTGCGGCGGCGCTGAGGCGGCTGAGTCCTGCTTGAAGGCGAAACGCAGCCGCTGCAGGGCGGTGTAGTTCGAGAAGAGCGCGACCAGCCAGATCGCGATCTGGAGCGCCACGGGATGGATCAGGGCGCCGGCCCCCAAAAAGACGATCCGCTCCGGGCGCTGCATGATGCCGACCTTGGCGGCGAACCCGAGGCTTTCGGCCCGGGCCCGGGTATAGCTGACCATGAAGGAGCCGCAGAGGGCCAGAAAGGTTCCCGCCGAGCTCAGGTAATCCCGTGAAAGGAGGAAGAAGCCCCCGATCCCGAAGAGCATCGCGAATTCGGCGTAGCGGTCCACCGAGGAGTCCAGCAGCGCCCCGAAGCGCGAAGCCTTCCCCGAGTTGCGGGCGAGGCTGCCGTCGATCGAGTCGCACAGCCCCCCCAGCAGGACGAGGAACCCGCCCCAGCGCGGACTTTCGAGGAAAAAGGCGACGGCCGCAAAGAAGGTGATGATCACCCCCGCGGCGGTGAGGCTGTTGGGGCTGATCCCCCAGCGGGTGAAGAGGCGCACCAGGGGGGCGATCAGGCGCATGTACCCGTTCTGGAAGCTCTGCGGGATCAGCCGTTTTTCGTGCGATGTCATCAGGTTCCTTGGGGGCGACCGGGTTTGGCGGACCCTGGACTCCATCGCCCCTCAGTCTTTATGAAACTGCTTTCACAGCCTTGGGTTGCGGCTGCGGGTCCAGACGTGGCGGGATCCCGAGCCGTCAGACGGGGTTGTCAAACCGACTCTTTATCTATAACGGGCTGAAGTCCATGTCAATCCGCGGCCGGCGTAATCAGCGGGCCGGCTTCCGCTTCGTGCAGCTCCAGCATTCTGCGGGGGATGTAGCCGCCCGCTATCTGGCGGGCCGCCGCGCGGGCGGCCTGGCGAGCGGCCGCTGCGACCTCCAGCCCGTCGGCGAGGCGGGCGGCGGTGTAGGCAGCGAGAAAGACGTCACCGGCGCCTGTGGGGTCTTCGATGGCCGGCGCAGGCTCGGCCGTGAACACGTGGCGGCGCCGCCCGGGGCCGTAAATCACCCCGCCCCGCTCCGCATCGGTGACCACCGTTTCCCGGATGCCGAAGGCCTCCAT
>JALOOS010000054.1 GCA_025454275.1 Desulfobacterales bacterium
GACATCTTCGGCAGCGGGTCGGACGGGCCGGGATTTCGGCCTCCTTCGGATTCCCGGCATCATAACCGATTTCGGGGTAATCGCAAATCAGTATCCATCCCGAAACGGTGGATAGCGGCCCCGTTTTAGGCCGCAGCGATGTCGCCGCCGCAGGCGGTGTGGGGCACCGTTGCGGATGGCGACGAGCGGGAACGCCGGCGGCGGGCGAAGGTGGCGGGTGCCGGCCCTTCAGCGGGTCTCCTCATCGGCAAACTTCTTCCGGAACGCCCGCGAGACCAGCTCCGCCGCGAGGCCCGGTGAGTGGATATGGTCGCAGTTGATGACCATGTCGAACTCGTAGGGGCTTGCGTCCTTTTTTGCGAAGGCCTTCTTGAAGAAGGCCCGCTGCTCGCGGTCGATCTTGGCCAGGGTGGCGGAGGCCTCCGCCTCGCTCACCTTCAGCAGGGCGGCCAGTCGGCGGATCCGGAATTCGTCCGAGCAGATGAAGCGCACCGCCAGCACCCGGTCGCGCGGCAGAATCAGGTGGGCCCCACGTCCGACGAAGATCGTCGACTCCGTGGCGGCGAGCGCCAGAATGGCGCCGACCAGGCTGCGCATATAGTCGCCCATCACGAAGGATTTCTCCCCGAAGAGCATGGCCGACAGCTCGACGGTCTTGCCCGGGTAGATCTCGTCGAAGAACTGTACGGTCTCCTTGTCCAGGCCGGTCTCGCCGGTCATGCGTTCGAGGATTTCGCGGTCGGCGACGCGCAGGCGCAGCTTGCGGCCGAGGAGGTCGGCGATTTCGAGCGCCCCCACCCCGATCTTGCGCGAAAAACAGATGCAGGGGGGGATCTGCAGCGGGGCCCCTTTCTGCTGCGCCAGCTTCCGGCGGCGGGATTCCCACTCGCGCACGAACTGCGACACCATCTCTCCGGCCTCGGGCCGCTTCTTGGCATACGTGCCGGGGACATAAGGGGTTACGGATCGGAGCAGTGCCATCTTACACCTCCCTCGGGTTGATCGGCCCAACGCCGGTGGTCAGCATGCGGCCGAATCAGACCCAGGACAAGCTCGGCCGCGGGATCGACGAGGCCTGCCGCCGCCGGCGACAGCCCCTGCACAAGATCGAAACGCTCCCCTCTCAACGAGACGAGAAAACTTTCGGGCGCCCGGCCGGCCGCCGCCGCGAGCAGCCAGAGAAACCCCTCCGGCGGCAGGCAGTGGGTGAGCCGGGAGGAGAACCGCGCCTGCGGTTCAATCCGGGTGCAGACGATCTCCCGGGGCTCGGACGGCACATGGGCGTCGAGGAAGATCAATCGGTCGCAGACCCCGATCTCCATCACGAACTCCGGCACCAGCTGCCGGACGAAGATCAGGGCGATTTCCGCCCCGCTCCCACCCCGCTCCAGCGTGCTCTCCTCGATGGGCGCAAGTCCCAAATCCCTTTGCAGCCGTTCGATGACGTGCCGGGCGACGCCGTCGTCGCCCCGATCCGGGTTGCCGATGCCGATCACCCATTGCCGCCCCATGTCAGCCTCCCTGCGCCGTCACCGTGCGATGCGCTCCCGCACCCGGCCGTCCGCGCCCAGCAGCACCACCTCCAGGGGCATCCGGCCGATGGCGTGGGTGGAGCAGGAGAGGCAGGGGTCGTAGCAGCGCACGGCGGCCTCCACCCGGTTCAGCATCCCCTCCGCCACCGACGGCCCGCGCACGAAGGCCTTCGCGACGCTCTCCACCGCCCGGTTCATGGCCCAGTTGTTGTGGCCGGTGGCCACGATCAGGTTGGCGCGGGAGATGAGGCCGTTTTCATCCACGCTGTAGTCGTGGATCAGGGTGCCGCGCGGGGCCTCGATGGCGGCAATCCCCCGGCTGCCGGGCCGGGCCGGGCCCGGGGCAACGATATCGGTGGAGAGAATCTCCGGCTCGGAGAGCAGCTCCTCGATGCGCTCGAGCGCGTAGATCAGCTCGATCAGCCGCGCATAGTGGTAGAAAAGCGATCCTTCCACCGGGCGGCCCTCCCCAAGCTGCCGGAAGCGCTGGAACTCCTCCTGGGCGAGGGGGGTGGGGACGCCGGCGACCACGTTCAGCCGGGCGAGGGGCCCCACGCGGTAGGCGCCCTGCGGCCAGCCCTGCTTGCGGTAGAAGGGAAATTTCAGGAACGACCAGGGCTCCACGTGCTCGGCGACGTTCGCAAGGTAGTCCCGGGGGGGGAACTGCTCGATGCGCCGTCCCTCGCGGTCGCAGATGCGGATCTCCCCGTCGTAGAGGGCCAGGCGTCCCTGCGGATCGACCATCCCCATGTAGCTGGAGGGAAAGGCGGCGAAGCGCGCGGCCAGATCACGGTGCTTTTCGACCCAGGCCTTGAGCAGCGCCACCCCTTCCAGGGCGACCTCGATCTGGGTGTCGATTTCAGCGGCCATCGCATCGCGGTCCACCCGGCTGAGGGGGGCGTTGACCCCGCCCGGGACGGCGATGTTCGGGTGGACCCGTTTGCCGCCCAGCCGCTCGATGATCTGCTGGCCGAACCGGCGCAGGCCGACGGCTTTCAAGGCCAGCTTCGGGTCGGCATCGATCAGGCCGAAGACGTTGCGGACGGCCGGGTCGGCATCGAATCCCAACACCAGGTCCGGACCGGCGAGGTAGAAGAAGTGCATCCCGTGGGACTGGACGAACTGCGCCATGTGCAGGAGCTCCCGCAGGAGCAGGGCCGGCCGCGGGGGGGTGGCCCCCAGGATGGCGTCGCCGCTCTTGGCCGCGGCCAGGTGGTGGCTGACCGGGCAGATGCCGCAGATGCGCTGGGTGATCTGCGGCATCTCGAAGTAGGGCCGGCCCTCGCTGAATTTTTCGAGCCCCCGGAATTCATCGACGTGGAGGTAGGTCTTATCGACCTCCCCCGCGCTGTCCAGGTGAATCGTGATGCGGGCATGGCCCTCGATCCGGGTGACGGGTTCGATGGTTATTTTTTTGGCGGTCATATCTTACCTCCAAAATAGGGAGCATCGCATTGCGTTGTGAGCCATTAAGAAAGGGTTCAAGGGGTCCAGGGTTCGAGGGTTCAAGCCAACAGCGCAGGTCTTTAAAGATGCCCCTTTTCGTTTTTTGGTTCACTCGGAACCTCGACCCCTTGGAACCTGGAACCCTCGTTTTTCAGTCATACCTCAGATGCTCCCGCGGCAGCACGGTCGGGATCCGGCCGGCGAGGAGCTCCGAGAACAGGTAATAAAAGTCATCGGCGCGCGGGGGGCAGCCGGGCAAAAAGATGTCCACCTTCACGACCTCGCCCACCCCGGTCACGGTCTCGAGCGGGCGGCCGAGCTCCTCTGAATCGGGGATCCGGCCGTTGACCGTGCTTTCGGACTCCAGGTAGGCGCGCGCGAGCGCGGCCCGGGTGCCGACCAGGTTGCGGGCGGCGACGATGCCACCGAAGGTGGCGCAGTCCCCCACCGCGACGAGGTAGCGGCAGCGCGCGCGCATGCGCCGGGCGACCTCGATGTTATGCGTATTGCTGACCGCGCCGGTCAGGACGCCGACAATGACGCCGGCCGGGGGCGGGTGCTTGAGGTCGGTGACCGGGCTCGATGTGAAGGCCACATGGTGCAGGAGCGCCACGAGGCGTTCGTCCAGGTCCAGCAGCGACATGTGGCACCCCGCACAGGCGGCCAGCCAGTCGGTGGCGATCGATACCTTTGCCATGGCAGCGTCTCCTTTTCAAAACGGGCGATGCGCGGGCGGCCCCGCCGCTGGCGGGCCGGCGCCGGCCTCCATGCCGAGCGTTTCAGCCAGCCGGCCCAGAATGTCCCAATCCGGCCGCGACCGGCCGGAGGGCGGCAGGGCGGCATGCGCCCGGACCAGGACCCCTTCCGTGTTGGTGAGGGTGCCCGAGCGCTCCAGCCAGCCCGCCATCGGCAGGACCAGGTCGGCCCGTTCGGTGAGCGGCGATTCGTAGCTGGCCTGGACGATGACGAAGGTCCGGGGGGCGACCGTCGACGCCAGGGCGTCCATGGTGCCGTTCTCCTCGCCGGAGATGATGAAAAGGGTGTCGCACCCGGCCGGGTCGAGCGGGCCGCTCGCCCCCAGCGCGGTGGCGGTCAGCGTGTTGACCCCGGGGTGGAGCGCAAGGAACCGGGCCCGGCCGGCCAGCCGCTGAAGCGTCCGGATGTCGTGCCGCTCCAGGTCGCTGCCGTAGACGACCATCGGGCGCGCGGCCGCTCCCAGCGCGTCCACGGCCACCTCGAGCTCCCGGGGGCCGACGTGCAACCCGGCGAAGGCCGAGAGCTCCGCCGCCCGTTTTCCGGCCGTGATCAGCCGCGCCCCGCGGTCCACCGCCCGCTTGATCATGAATGCGGCGACCGGATGGTCCGTGCTCGGGTCGGCGCCCGCGACGAGGATGGCGTCGCATCCCGGCAGATCGATCAGGCGTCCGCCTTCCGCCGACGGGAAGCGGTGACAGACTCCGCCGACGACGCCCCTCTGCGCGGCGTGCAGGGCGGCGATGAAAATCCGTTTCATCAGCCGGATCGCCTCGTTCGTCACGCGGGTCGTGGTCATCAGCCCCAGGCGTCGGGGGTCGGACTGCTTCAGCCGCTCGGCCGCGGCGGCCAGCGCCGTTTCCCAGCTCACGGCGCGCCGCTCGCCGTTTCCGCCCAGCCACGGGTCGAGAACCCGCCGGCGGGAATCCTCCAGAGCCTCGAACCGCCCCCGGCGGCAGAGCAGCCCCTGGTTGACCGCTGCCTCCCACAGGCTTTCCAGCCGCACCGCGCGGCCGCGGTGCATGACCACGCTCAGCCCGCATCCCAGGCTGCACTGGCTGCAGGTGGTGGCGATGCGCTCGAGCTCGGCCGGCCGCGCCATGAAGGCGCTGTGTTTGCCGATCAGGGCGCCGGTCGGGCAGACGTCGACGCAGGTCCCGCAGCCGACGCAGCTCGAATCGGCGAGCGGCACGTCCATGTCGGCGCAGAGCATGGTGAGGGCCCCGCGCTGCCGCAGGTCCAGGGTGTGGTTCCCGACCAGCTCGGCGCAGGCCCTGACGCAGCGACGACAGAGCACGCAGCGGTTGTGGTCCAACAGATGGTACGCGGGGGAGGCGTCCACCGGGAAGCGCTCGCGGTAGGTGGGATAGATGAAATGGTCCAGACCGTAGCGGTAGCCGAGGCTCTGCAGCTCACAGTCGCCGCTCATGGGGCAGGTCATGCAGAAGTGGTTGCGCTCGGAGAAGATCAGCTCGAGAACGAAACGGCGCGCCGCCACCACCTTGGGCGACTCGGTCTGGATCTCCATGCGGTCGGCCGCGGGGAAGGTGCATGCGGGCTGGAGGGTCCGCTGCCCGGCCACCTCCACCAGGCAGACCCGGCAGGCGCCGGCCGGTGCGAGCGCCGGGTGGTGGCAGAGGGTGGGAATGTCGATGCCGGCCGCGCGGGCCGCCTCCAGGATGGTCTGCCCGGCCTGCGCGGAGACTTTTCGGTCGTTGATCGTGATCGTCATCGTGCCCATGGGATGCCCTCCCTTCGGGGTGGCGAGGGTTGTGACGCGGAATCCGGCCGCCTAAGCCCGGGCGGCCGCCGCCGCTGCGGCCTCGGGTTCACTCTTTTTCCGATGGAGCAGGCCCCACTCCAGGTCGCAGCGCAGGCAGCGCCGGCACTCGGTGCGGACGGCCTCCTCGGCGGCGGGCAGTTCCACCTCCCGGAAGTTGTGCGTGCGGCCGGCGACCTCCAGCGTCGCCGTCCGGATGCGCGGGGTCTCGCCGTGCGGCGCCATGTCCCAGGTCAGGGGCGGCAGATGCGCTTCGAGTGCCATCGGCGCGCCGGCCGCTTTGCCTGCGCGCAGGTAATGGTCCACCTCCCGGGCGACCCGGTTGCCGTCGGCCACGGCTTGGATCACCGAGGCCGGTCCGTTCACGGCATCCCCGGCGGCAAACACCCCCGGACGGCTGGTGGCGAGGCCGGGGTCGACTTTCAAGGTCGCGTTCCGGCGGGTCTCAAGCCCCGCGTTCAGCAGGCAGAGCGTGTCGGTCTCCTGGCCGATGGCCGGGATGACGAGATCGACCGAAAGCCGCTCCGGGGGGCCCGGCGCCGGCACCGGGCGCCTGCGGCCGCCGGTGTCGAAATCGCTCAGGCGCTGGTGCTGGATCTCGAGCGCGCCGCTTTCCAGGATCCGAACCGGGGCTGCCAGGAAATGGAAGCGAATCCCCTCCTCGTGGGCGGCCTCGATCTCCTCGGGATAGGCCGGCATTTCCGGGCGGGTGCGGCGGTAGACCAGGTGGACTTCGGCGGCCCCCAGCCGCCAAGCCGTGCGAGCCGCATCCACCGCCGCGTTGCCGCCGCCGATCACCGCGATCCGCCGGCCTGCGATCGCCGGGGCCGCGCCGAGCGCCACCTGGCGCAGGAACGTGATGCCGTGCAGGACGTGGGGGCCCTCCTCGCCCGGTATGTTCAGCTTCAGGCTTTTGTGGGCGCCGATCGCCAGGATCGCCGCCCGGAACCCCTGGCTGTCGAAGATCTCGTCCAGGGTGAAGTCCTTTCCCAGGGAGCGGTTGCAGATGATATCGACCCCGGCCCGGCGGACATGGTCGATCTCCTTCTGAAGAATGTCGCGGGGCAGGCGGTATTCGGGGATCCCGACCGCCATCATGCCTCCCGGCACGGGGAGCGCCTCGAAGACCGTCGCCGGGTAGCCCATCTGGGCCAGCCGCAGTGCGGCGGTCAGCCCGGCCGGGCCCGAGCCGATGACGGCCACCTTCTGGGCCTTCGCCGGCAGGGCCTTGACCGGCATCCACGGGGCGGCCGTCTCATGGTCGGCCATGAACCGTTTGATCGTGCGGATGGCGACCGGGGCGTCGATGTCGCCCCGCCGGCAGCTCTGCTCGCAGAAGGCGGGGCAGACCCGGCCGCAGACCAGGGCGAAGGGGTTGCGCTCGCGGTGCACGGCGAGCGCCTCCGCGAAGCGTCCCTCGGCGGCCAGGCTGACGTAGGCCGGGACATCGACCCCGGCCGGGCAGGCGTTCATGCAGCGCGCCGGGGTCAACTCCTTGCAGGCCCCGGCCGGGCAGCGCTTCTCGTCGATGTGGGCGATGAACTCTTCTTCGAAATAACGCAGGGCCGCCATCACCGGGCCCGGGGTCAGCTGGCCCAGGGCACAAAGGCTCGCCGTCTCCATACCGGCCGCAATCGAACGGATCCGATCGAGGTCCTCGCGGCGCCCCTGCCCGGCGCAGATCCGGCTCAGCACCTCGAGCATGCGCTTTCCGCCGGCGCGGCAGGGGATGCACTTGCCGCAGCTCTCGGCCGTGGCGAAGGTCAGGAAGAACTTGGCGAACTCGACCATGCAGGTCTCTTCGTCCACCACGATCATGCCGCCGGAGCCCATGACGGCCCCCACCTCCCGCAGGGCGTCGAAGTCCACCTTGACGTTCAGGTGGGCCGGCGGGATGCAGCCCCCGAGCGGCCCCCCGGTCTGGACGGCCTTGAACCGCTTGCCGCCGGCGATTCCCCCGCCGATGTCGTAGATGATCTCCCCGAGCGGGATGCCCATGGGCACCTCGACGAGCCCGGTGTGGCGGACCTTGCCGGTGAGGGCGAAAATGGCGGTGCCGGGGCTTTTCGGCGAGCCGATGGCGGCGAACCACTCCGCCCCGTTCAGGATGATGCGGGGCGTCAGCGCGTAGCTCTTGACGTTGTTGAGGACGGTGGGCTGGTTCCAGAGGCCCGCCACCGCCGGAAACGGGGGACGCGGGCGCGGCTCGCCGCGCCGGCCTTCGATCGAGGCGAGCAGGGCGGTCTCCTCGCCGCACACGAAGGCCCCGGCCCCCTCCTTGACCGTCAAATCGAAGTTGAACCCGGTGCCCAGGATCTCCTCCCCGAGCAGCCCCAGCTCGCGCGCCTGGGCGATGGCGGTGTGCAGCCGCTGCAGTGCCAGCGGGTATTCCGCGCGGCAGTAGACATAGCCGCGGGCGGCGCCGATGGCGAAGGCGGCGATGGCCATGCCCTCGATCAGACTGTGGGGGTCGCCCTCGATGATGCTGCGGTCCATGAAGGCCCCCGGGTCGCCCTCGTCGGCGTTGCAGACCACGTACTTGGGTTCGCCCTTCGAGAGGCGGGTGAACTCCCATTTCAACCCGGTCGGAAACCCGGCCCCGCCGCGGCCCCTCAGGCCGGAGGCCTTCATCTCGTTCAGCACCTGCTGGGGGGTCATCTCCTTGAGCACCCGGGCCAGGGCGGCGTAGCCGTCGTGCGCGATGGCGGCGCGGATCTCTTCGGGGTCGATCAGGCCGCAGTTCTGCAGGGCGAGGCGCTGCTGTTTGCGGTAGAAGGGCAGCTCGGCGTAGCGCTCCTCGCCCGGCCGCTGGATGTCGACCAGCGGCTCGCGGGAGCACATGCCGATGCAGCCGACGGCCAGCAGCCGGGCCTCGGCCCGGCGGGCCTCCAGTTCGGTCGCGACCGCCGCGCGCGTCTCCCGGGCGCCGGCGGCGATCCCGCAGGTCCCCATGCCGATGATGACCCGCGGAAGGCTCCACGCGGAAGCGCTCGTCACGGCATCCGCCCGCAGCGCCAGAAACTCGTCGATGCTCGCCAGTCTGGCCATGGGTACCCCCTATTCAAGAGATTTCATGATTGCCGTCATGCGCTCGGGCGAGAGTTTGCCGATGCTCTGCTCGTCGACCACGGCCACCGGCGCCAGCCCGCAGGACCCCACGCAGTAGACCACCTCGTAGCTGACGCGGTAGTCGGGGGTGGTGGCCCCGGCCGGGATGCCGAGCTCCTGCTCCATGCGTTCAACGATCTTGCCCGCGCCCCTCACGTGGCAGGCCGTCCCATCGCATTGGCGCACCACATGGCGGCCGCGCCGGGTCAGGTAGAACTGGGAGTAGAACGTGGCGACGCCGAACACCCGGCTGAGCGGAACCCTCAGGCCGGCGGCGACGCGCCGCATCACCTCCGGCGGCAGGTAGCCGAAAATCTTCTGGGCCCGCTGCAGCACAGGGATGATCGCCCCTTTCTGCCCCCGCCACTCATCGAGCACGGCCTCGAGCGCGGTCCACTCCGGACCGGCGGGTGCGGTGGTTTCGAACGTGCTCATGACCCCTCCTCTCCGGCGGCCGCCGGCAGATGGACGACGAAGAGGGTGCCTGCCCCCTCTTCGCTCTCCACCACGATGCGGCCGCCGAGCCGATCGATGTTCTCCTTGACGATCGCCAGGCCCAGACCCGTCCCGACCACCTCCATGGCCTTGGCGTTTTCCGCGCGGAAAAATTCCGTGAAGAGCCGGGACCGATCGGCGCGGGAGATGCCGATCCCCGTGTCGCTCACCTCGATGCGCACCGTGCCGTTCGCCTTCGAGAAGCGCAGGGCCACGGACCCCTCCTCGGGTGTGTACTTGATGGCGTTCGACACCAGATTTTCCAGGATCTGTTCGACCGTCTCCAGCGGCCCGCGGATGGGCGGCAGCTCCTCCGGAAGCTCGACGCGGAAGGCGAGCCGCTTTTCGGCCGCCCGGTCCTGAAAGGTGCGCTGGATGCGGCGGGCGAGATCATCCGGCCGGCTGGTGCCGCCGGCCTCCTCGCGGCGGTGCTCGCGGTTGCGGCTGAGGATCAAAAGCTCGTTGATCATGGAGAGCATGGTGCGGGCGCGGCGGTCGAGCCGGCGCAGGTACTCGGCCTGATCCTCGTTGACCGCGCCCAGGTACCCGCCCCGCACCACATCGAGGATGCTGACCATGCCTGCCAGCGGGGCCCGCAGGTTGTGGGCCACCTTCATCATGAACCAGGTGCGTTCGTCGCTCAGCTGCTTGAGCGCACCGTAGGCGCGCGCGTTCTCCAGGGCGATCGCGACGATGGTGGCCGTCAGCCGGAAGAACGCCACCTCCTCCTCGCCGAAGCGATCGGGCTTGGCGCAGTAGGCCCCCAGAATTCCGATCACCCGGCCCTCGAGATTGAGCGGCAGGAAGAGGACCGACCGGATCTCGGCCTCGCTCAGGGCTTCCCCGAACTGGAACATCTCCCGCTCCGAGAGCCGGCCGGTGACGAAGGGCTCGCCTTCGATGATGCGCCGATTGAGCGGGCTGCGGGCCACCTCGACCCCCTCTGCGCGCAGGATGCGCTCCGGCAGCCCGAAGCTCGCGGCGTAGCGCAGGAATTTGCCGTCGTCGGAGAGCAGTTTGACCGAGATCCCCTTGACCTCCATCACGCGCGCCGCCTCCGCGGCGGCGGTGGCCAGCACCTGCTCGAGAGGGTGGGTGGAGCCGATGGTTTCCAGGATCGAAAAGAGGGTTTGAAGCTTCCGGTTGAAGG
>JALOOS010000055.1 GCA_025454275.1 Desulfobacterales bacterium
CGGTGTGAGCCTCACCGCCGAAAGGAGAGGAATGTACGCCTATCAGCAGAACCGCCGCTATTTCGCCCAGGTGGGGGCAGGGATCGAGGAGGCGGCCGCGGAGGAGGTGAAGCCCCTGGGGGCGGCCGCCATCCGCCCGGCCTACCGCGGCCTTTACTTCGAAGCGGACAAGGCCGCGCTCTACCGTATCAACTACCAGTCCCAGCTCCTCACCCGCGTCATCGCCCCCCTCGAGGTTTTCGGCTGCCACACCACAGAGGCGCTTTATCGCAGGGCCCGAGGCCTGCCCTGGAAGGAGTTCCTGACCCCGGAGCAGACCTTTGCGGTGTTCGCCAACGTCGCCAACAGCCGGATCCGCCACTCCCAGTATGCGGCCCTCTGCCTGAAAGATGCGATCGCCGACTATTTCCGCGAAACGTGCGGGCGCCGGCCGGATGTCGCACGCATCGAACCCGATCTCTGGGTCAGCCTCTTCATCGAGAACGACCGCGCCGTGATCGGAATCGACACCTCGGGCGGCTCCCTGCACCGGCGCGGCTACCGCATGGAGACCCTGGAGGCTCCGATGCAGGAGACGGTGGCGGCCGCCATCATCCGCCACACCGAGTGGGACGGCAGCCGTCCGCTCTACGACCCCATGTGCGGCTCGGGCACCCTGCTGGCCGAGGCCCTCATCCGCCACTGCCGCATCCCGCCCGGCCGGCTGCGCCCGCGCTTCGGATTCGAGCGGCTTCCCGATTTCGAGCCGGGCGTGTGGGCGGCGGTGAGGGCCGCCGGCGATCGGCGGATCCGCCCGCTGCCGCCGGGGCTCATTGCCGGAAACGATATCGCCGGCGAAGCGGTCTCCGCCGCACGCGCCAACCTGGGCCGCCTGCCCCACGGCAGCACGGTTTCGATCGCCCGGCTGGATTTCCGGCGTCTGGAGGGGCTTGCCGACCGGCTGATCGTCTGCAACCCGCCCTACGGGATGCGGCTGAAGGCAGGCGCAGAGATCGAGCTATTCTACCGGGGTCTCGGGGATTTTCTGAAGCAGCGCTGCCGGGGCTCCTCGGCCTTCATCTATTTCGGCGACCGCGGCATGCTGAAACACATCGGCCTCAAGCCCGCCTGGAGGCTGCCCCTGCGAAACGGTGGACTGGACGGAAGGCTGGCGCGATTCGACATGTTTTAGAGTTACGCACCGCTCCTGCCGCTTTTGACCCGCACGCCGCTTTGTATTAGAATAACATCTTATTATCCAACCTCGAATCGCACGGGACGAAACGCGATGAGCTTCAAGCGCAGCTTCACATCGGACCCCCCCGGCAGCGAGCGGCGCTCGGGCCTGAACCGGCGCTGGATCAAGACCCCTTACTACGGGATCGAACGGCGCAGCGGCAGGGATCGTCGCCTCGATCCGCCCAGGGATTCGGCAGACGACTCCCCGGCCGAGGCCGATCGTATCGCAGCCCTGGAGAAGCTCCTGCTTTCCACGCGCCTGCACCTGGAGGCGCTGGCGCGGCTGCTGGTCGAGAAGCGGATTCTGACCCACGCCGAGCTCCACGAAATGCTCGCCTCCATCCAGGAAGAATACCGTGAAAAACAGCTGGAGGACAAAAGCTGACATGCGCCGGCAGAGAGCTGGCCGGCACCTCCGCCCGGCGGCGCATGATGGGAGATCCCCATGAATGAGACCGCCCGCACCATGGTTTTCGCCGCCTTCACCGCCGACGCACTGGCGCTCGGGGCGCACTGGATCTACGACACCCGGCGGATCGATGAGACCTTCGGCCGCATTCGCGATTTTCAGAAGCCTCAGCCGCCGACCTATCACCCGGCGCGGGAGCGCGGGGAGCTCACCCACTACGGCGACCAGACCCTGGTGCTGCTCAGCTCGATCGCCGAGTGCGGGGGCTTCGACGCCTCCGCCTTCAGCCGGGCCTGGCAGGAGCTCTTCCGCACCTACGACGGGTACATCGACGGTGCGACCCGCGGCACCCTCGCCAACCTTGCAGCCGGGAGCCGGCCGACAGCGGCGGGATCCTCATCCGCAGACCTGGCCGGCGCCGCCCGGATCGCCCCGCTGGTCTACGCCTACCGTGACGACCCGGAGCGACTGGTCGAGGCGGCGCGCCATCAAACCGCCCTCACTCACAACCACCCCCAGGTGATCGCGGCGGCGGAGTTCTTTGCGCGCGCGGCCCAGCACGCCCTACACGGGGTGCCGGCCCGGCAGGCGCTGGAGCGCGCGGCCGATGAGGCCCCCCTGCCGGCGGAGATGCTGGAGTGGGTCGACCTCGGCCTGCGCAGCACCGGTGACGATACCCGTTCCTCTATCCTCGGGTTCGGGCAGATGTGCGAGATTGCAGCAGCCTTTCCCGCCACCGTGCACCTGGTCGCCACCTACGAAAACCGCCTGGAGGAGGGGTTGATCGAAAACGTGATGGCCGGCGGCGACTCGGCCGGCCGGGGGCTTGTCACCGGCATGCTGCTCGGGGCCGGGGGAGGGCCGGCGGCGCTGCCTCGGCGCTGGCGGGAAGAGCTGCGGGCCGGGGAGATGATCGAAGGGCTGCTCCGCCGCATCGACGAGTCGATTTCCTCTCTGCGCGGCCGGGGGTCCGCCGCCTGACCCCTTACGCACCGCTGCCGCAGCCTGCTGCCAGCCCCGCCTTCATCCGTCCTGCAATAAAATTTTAACTATTTGAAAATATTATTTATTATTTATATCTTGACCCGCTCCGCGCTTGACTGTTTTCGGGTTTCATTTTAAACTGAAATCAGTTTTTAATTCGTTCGTTCCAAATGTTTGTTGGTTCTCGCACGCAAGAGGGCGGATGGGTTCATAACGGGTCTTCGAATGATGGAAACGCCGCTGAGGCCTTTCCCGCGTGGGACCTCGGACCCGTGACCCCTGAACCTGCCATCGCCGGCCGATGCGCGATCTACTTCTGAGAGGAAACTGACGCCCCGCTCCCATGGAATCCTTTCCCCATCACGACACCCCTGTCCTCGTCGTCGATGACGACGAGGGACTGCTCCTGAGCATCAAGGCCACACTGGTCAGCGCCGGACTGCCCGAACCGGCGCTGATCTCCGACAGCCGGCGCGCTCTCGACCTCCTCCGCACCCGCCGCTTTCACTTGGTCCTGCTCGACCTGATGATGCCCCATATCGACGGCATGGAGCTCCTGACCCGGACCCGTGAGGAGTTCCCGGAGATCGACTGCGTGGTGGTGAGCGCCATCGACGATGTGCCGACGGCGGTACGGGCCATGAGCGCCGGTGCCGCCGATTACCTGGTCAAGCCGCTCAACGGGGATAAGCTGGTGGCTCTGGTGCAGAGCCACCTCGAGAAACAGCGCTTTCGCGAAGAGCTCTCGCACCTCGGGCATACCAAGATCTTCTCCAACCTGAAGCACCCGGAGGCGTTCGCCGGCATCATCGCCGATGACGAGGCCATGGCGCTTGTCTTTCACCAGGCCGAAGCCGTGGCCACGACCGACTACAGCGTCGTGATCAACGGCGAGTCCGGCACGGGCAAGGAGATGATGGCGCGGGTGATCCATCGGCTGAGCGACCGCCGCGCCGCGCCGTTTTTCGCCGTCAACATGGCCGCCTTCAGCAAGACCCTCTTCGAGGATGAGTTTTTCGGCCACGCCAAGGGAGCGTACACCGACGCCGGCACCGACCGCCGCGGCTTCTTCGAGGCCGCCAACGGCGGCACCCTCTTCCTGGACGAGATCACCGAGCTCGACCCGGCACTCCAGGCCAAGCTCCTGCGGGTGATCGAGGAGCGCGAGTTTTACCGGCTGGGCAGCACCGAGGTGCGCAGCGTGAACGTGCGCATCATCGCCGCCACCAACCGCGACATCGGCGAGGAGATCCTCTCCGGCCGTTTCCGCGCCGACCTTTTCTACCGCATCAACACCTACAACATCAAAATACCGCCGCTGCGCGAACGGCGGCGGGACATTCTGCCCCTCGCCCGCCACTTTCTGAAAACCTATGCGGCGGCCAACCGCAAGAAGATCCTCGACCTCTCCCCGGAGCTGGCCGAGCGGCTGCTCACCTATGAGTTCCCCGGCAACGTGCGCGAGCTGGAAAACATGGTGGCGGCCGCCGTGCTCCTGGAAAAGGGCAAGCAGCTGACCCTCGCCTCGGCGCGCAGCCTGCTGCCCTACGAAGGCCCTGAGCGGCGCCGCAACGTGGAGCTTCTGACCCTGGAGGATTTGGAGCGGCGTCACATCGAACGGGTGCTGGAGGTGACCGGCGGCAACCGGCCCAAGGCGGCCAAGATCCTGGGCATCAACCCCTCGACCATTTACCGCAAGCTCGAAAAATACAACCTGATCCACAAGAAATTCGAACCCAACTGAAGAGGCGGCGCCATGTCCGACGGCCTGGATGTGATTGTGCTTGACGACGACCCGGGAATCAGCCGGGTGCTCAAGGAGTTGATCGAAAGCTTCTACACCTGGGGCGAGGTCCTCTGCTTCTCACAGGCGGAGGCGGCCATCGCCCACTGCCTGAAGCGCGAGTCAGGGGTGGCCATCTTCGTCGTCGATGTCTTTCTGAAGGGCATGAACGGGTTCCTTTTCCTCGATTCGATCGAAGGCAAGTTCCCATCGGTCCACGAGGACGCGATCATGATCAGCGGCAATGCCAGCGAAGACATCGTGGACATGTGCCTCGCCTCCAACGTCACCTACCTCCTGGAGAAGCCGGTCAAACCCTACGCCCTTCAACTTGCCGTGCGGGCCATCACCTCCAAGTACCTCACCTTCGCCAAGCGCCTGATGCGCGACCCGGCCCTGGCCCAGAGCATCGCCCGGCTGTAACCGCGCATCTCAGCGCATCGCAGAAAAAAATGCTCCGGCGACGCGGGGCGGGTGCCGGGAAAATACCGATCCGCCCGTAGAAGCCGCCCCATGGCTTCTACGATCCCGGGGCATCCCCTCAGAGACGGATGCGGAGCCCCTCGCGGGCGAAGAGAACCTCCGGCCCTCCGCCCGGCCGGAACCCGCCATGGATGCGGGCCAGCTCGTCCAGCTCATCATCGCTGCGCATCGGGTCATGGTGAACGAGCGCCAGGCGGCGGACGCCGCTGGCCTCGGCCGCGGCCACGGCGTGCTCGATCGCGGAGTGCCCCCAGCCGGTGCGCCCGGCGTGGTACTCTGCCGCGGTGAACTGCGCATCGTAGATCAGAAGATCCGCGCCGCTGAAAAAACGCGTGAGGCGCTCCTGGGCCTCGCGGGCCGCCCGCTCCCCTTCCAGCGACATCTGCTCGTCGTAGCCGGGGTCGGAGGGATCGCAGGCGAAAATGTTATAAAAGGGTTCGGTGTCGAACGCCGTGCAGACGACCTTGCCGTCCTGCTCGAAACGGTAGCCCATGCAGAGCAGCGGGTGGTTCAGGTAGGTGGCCTCTACCCGGATGCCGTCGCCGATCTCAATGACGCCCTCCGTCAGATCCACGTAGCGGATCTCGGCGGACAGCTCCACCTGGCGCACCGGGAAATAGCGGTAGCTCAACTGCCCGCCGATCACCTTTTCGAGGCTGTCCGCCGCCGAAATCACAGGCCCGTAGATCACGGCCCGGGTGGAAGGGTGGTAGAGCGGGCGGAAAAAAGGCAGTCCGAGGATGTGGTCGAGGTGGGTATGGGTGAGAAAGAGGGCGATCCGTGCCGCAGCGCCGGCCCGGCCCGGACGGGCGATCAGGTCGTTTCCCAGGGCCCTGATCCCGGAGCCGGCGTCGACCACAAGGGTGCGGCTGCATCCCTTGGGGGCGATTTCAACGCAAAGGGTGTTCCCGCCGTAGCGGGCCGTATCGAAGCCGGGGCTCGGTATCGATCCCCGCACCCCCCAGAAAGTGACATCCATGGACTCACTCCCGGCCGGCGATTTCGAGGAAGACCTGTGCTTTCTCAACTTCCAGGGCCACGGCGGCCGCAAGCGCGGCTGCGGTTTCGGGCGACAGCCCCCATGCTCCCAACGTCCGGTGCGCCTCGTCCGCCCCGGCCCCTCCGCCCCCGGGGATGCCGGCCCCCATGGTGTGGGTCAGGACGTCGGCCAGGGCGACTGCATCCACGAGCCTCAGACCATCGTCCCGGGGAGAGGGCGGCTCATGGTGCAGCGCCAGGGACGCCGCCAGCAGCGGACCGAGTTCCCAGCGCTTGGCGATGACGCCGCCCACCTCGCCGTGGTCGATCCCGATCACGGCCTGTTCCGCCGCGCGCATGGATGTTCCCGAGGAGCGCGCCCAGTTCGCGGCCCGGCGATACTCTTCGGGGAAGAGATGGTTGAGGGGGATTTTACCGATGTCGTGCATGAGGCCGGCAACGAAATAGTCCTCGCGCTCGGAGGGCGCCACCCCTTGCTCGGCCGCAAGCATTTTGGCAGCGACGGCCACGCTCAGGGAGTGGGCCCAGAAGCCGTCGGCCGGGAACGCCCGGAAGGCATCCTGCTTGGAGAAGCTTTCGAAAAGAGCGAAACTCAGGACGACATTCTTGACGGTGTTGATTCCCAGCAGAATGATGGCCCGGGTGAGGGAGCTCACCTTGCTCGGCAGGGAGTAGTAGGCGGAGTTGACGAGTTGAAGCACCCGGCCGGTCAGGACCGGGTCAAGGGAGATGACCCGGTTGAGGGCGTTGGCACTCGTGTCGGGATCGTTGCAGACCCTCAGCACCTTGAGGGTCGTCGTGGAGAGCCCGGCCATCCTCAGGATGTAGGCCCGCACCTTGCCCATGGGCCGGTGGGGGGAGAAGGTCAGTGCCTGGGCCACGGGCACCCCCTCAGGCCAGCGGATAGTCCCCCCGGCGGAATTTGGCCATCTCGACCGAAGCGGTAACCAGGGCGCTGTGGATGATCTCCTTCAACCCGTCGTTTTCCGGTAGAGAGCTCAAGCTCGGGGTCAAAGACGCCAGGCCCCTCTCTACATCCCGCACCGCACCGCTGAGAACCTGCATGTCCACTCGGGGGTTTGCCAACTGCTGCTGATAATGTTCGAGCAGATCCAGAAACGACTCGAGGCGGGCGGCGGTCTGGACGGCGGCCGCTGGGTCCACCGACTGGAGCGCGGGTGCCGGCGCCGGGCCAAGCGCCGCGGCCGGTGCATCGGTAGACTCCCGCAGGGCCTGGTGGAGAAGGTCCGCAAAACCGCCGGCGGCGCCCGGAGCCTCCGGTCGTTGGACACCACGATGCAGCCACCCGGGGTCAAGCCCGCTGATCTTCATCGTTCAACTCCTCTTCTTCAGGTGTGACCGGATTCAGTAGGGATACCGAGAAATAAGAAGCGATGCGACCCCATAAGAGGTCCATATTTCAACAAGCAAAAAGCATGCACACGGCTGAGCTCCGCAAAGGGCCCGAGTCTTCGCCGCCGCCGGCCGGAACGTTCCGCACCCGGGGCGGCCGCACCGGCAAATAATGCCGCCTGCAGCCGCTTATTCTCCCTCTTTTTCAGAGCGCACGCAATTTTTGCCGGCCGCCTTGGCGAGGTACATGGCCTTGTCCGCCCGGCTGACCATCGCGGCCGCCGTATCGCCCCGAGCGAAGGCGCTGGCGCCGATGCTGACGCTGAGGCTGAGAGGATCCCGGCAGTTCGAGCCTTCCAGCAGATATCGCGTTGAGGCGACCGCCTCGCATATCTGCCGGCCTTTCTTCTCTGCGTTGCGCAGGGAGGAGCCGGGCAGCACAATGACAAACTCCTCCCCGCCGTAGCGCGCCATGAAATCCTCGCTGCGGATCAACTGCCGGCATTTCCGGGCCAGGGCGGCCAGCACACTGTCACCCGCCAGGTGGCCGAAGGTGTCGTTCAGCCGCTTGAAATCGTCGATGTCGATCATGAGCAGCGCCACATCGTTGTCCGCCGCCGCATTGGCATCGATCAGCTCGGTGAAATAGCGGTCAAAGCAGCGGCGGTTGTAGACACCCGTGAGCGCGTCCCGTTCCGATTCGGTGCGCGCCTGCTCCAGCTCGTGATTCAGGACCGCCACCTGCTGCGCCAGGGATTCGATCTTGGCTCCGTCGCGGGACTCCTTCTCACGCACCGAGCGGCGCAGCTGCTCGACCTCCTCCAGCAGCTCCTCTTTGAGCCGCCGGATATCATCCAGGTGGACGAGCTCCTCCAGGCGCCGGCCCTGTTCGAGCATGCTGCGGTTGTATTCGCGGTTATCCCCGTCAAGGACCGTCATGGCCTTGGTCAGGATGCTGATGATCTCCTTGAGCTCGGCCTCGCGCGTCCGCAGACACTCTCTCTGGCGGCGCGCAAACTCGCTGATTCCGCCGCCAGTTTGTCCTCAAGCTCGGAGAGCTCCTGCCGGAACGGGGCGGAGGGGAGCTCGCGCAGGTCGAGTGCAAATTCGTACAGATGGGCGACCAGTGTCCGCACCGCGTGCCGCAGAAACTCACGCTGTTTTTCGACCTGCCCGGTGTCGGGGGGGGCGCCGTTTCCGGGCGTGCCTCTCCTCGAACTGTTTGCCTCGGGTGATGATCGGCGTCAATCGCCCCCGGTGGCGCCTTCGGCGCCGGAGGGTCCGGCGAGGAGCAGGAATGCGCCTTCGGGTTCATGCAGGGGGAAGATCCAGGCATCGACCGGCACCTTTTTCCGCCGAGGGGTGTTGATGTGAATGGGGCCGGTACCACCGGCGTTTCGTTCGCCGAGACTCATGCGCTTCAAGGTGGAAATGACCGCAGGCAGCGACGAGGGGTGGACCACCCGTTCGATCCCCATTCCGATGAAGCTCTCCTCCGGCGCCTCGCAGAGCGCGGCCCAGCCGGCGTTGACGCCCCACAAGCTCAAGCCCTTGAAGACCGCGGCCGGAAAGTCGATCTGGTAAATGAATTGGAAACGCGCGAGAAAGGTCTCGGCGTAGTAGCGGCAATCCCGGCATGCCTGCGGACAGCCTGCGCCCCCGCTGTCGCGGATGCGGAAACAGTCCCGAATCTGGTGGCGCTGCGCGGCGCACTCGCCGCAGCGGTGGCCGTCGTTTCTGCCGGCCCAGAAACTCCAGCAGCTCTGAAAACTTTTGAACACAGGATGCTGGGAATTTCCGTTGCGAAGCTCCGGTGGAATCGGCTGCCCGGTGGATTTCAGGAAATGCAGCAGGTCTGCGACCGGGATACGGTAGTTCCGGCCGTCCCGTTGTGCGAAGAGTTTCCGGGAGCGCACCCAGTAACCGACGGTGGTGCGCCCGACCCCACAGAATGCGGCTGCCTCGGAAACACTCACGGATCTTGAGTTGCTCATGGTCTCCTTCTGGATCGCCCCTGGATCGCGCCCGGGATGGTTACTCTATCGGCCGGAATGCACAAAACTTTAGGCGAACGGCGCCCTCCCCGCACACGCTCCGCCCGGAGCACCGCGGCGCTGCAGGAGAGTTGTACCAACGGCTGAAGCGGCCTGCCCATGTGCCGGATGACGGAATTTTGACGAAAAAATTGCCGGAATTTTGTCGGTGATCAAATGCAACTCCGCGGCGAACCAAAACCAACCACCTGCCGCCATGAAAACAACTAATTGGTTTTGTTTCTTATTTTGTTTTAAACGCCGGTTTTGCCCTGGGTTTTAAAAAAAAATTAAATTTGGCATTTGGTTTGCATTAAATAGAAACAACGGAATGAAGTTTCCTCCTTTCCTTCATTCCCACCTCCGACTGACCCTGTTCGGCCACCCCCCCGAACAGGGTTTTTCTTTTTTGGTGTTTGGTGTTGGGTGTTTGGAAGGTGGTGTTGGGTGATTGGTGTTGGGTGTTGGATAGTGGTATTTTGTTTTTGTTCTTACTCGTTACTCGTTACTCGTTACTTTTCCCCCCCACTCCGACTATGATTTAGTGGGCGGCGCGGCGTTGAGTCTG
>JALOOS010000056.1 GCA_025454275.1 Desulfobacterales bacterium
GAGTCGGACCGGCTGCCCGAGCCGATTTTCACGCCGGCCACCAAGGAAGAGGTCGGAACACACGACATCAACATCGATTTCGCGGAGGCGCAAAAGCGGATCGGCCGCGAGCTGGCCGAGCGGGTGCGCGAGCTCACCCTCACGATTTACCGCCGCGGGGCCGCCTTCGCCGAAACCAAGGGCATCATCATCGCCGACACCAAGTTCGAGTTCGGTTTGGTCGGCGACGAGCTGATCCTGATCGACGAGCTGCTCACCCCGGACTCCTCGCGCTTCTGGCCGAAAGCCGCCTACGCCCCCGGCGGCGGCCAGCAGAGCTTCGACAAGCAATACCTGCGCGATTATCTCCTCTCCACCCGCTGGAACAAAACCCCGCCGCCGCCGCCGTTGCCGGAGGAGGTGATCCGCGGCACCCGCGAGAAATACCTCGAGGCGCTGAAGCAGCTGAGCGGCAGCAGCCATGGACTTTGAAGGGGAATGGCTCGCGGCCGCACCCCTTCCGGTACCCGTTGATGCCATCGACGCGGAGGAATTGCGCTTCCGCATCACCACCCGGTCCGACCTGGAGCCCCTGGCGGCCTCGATCGGCCGTCTCGGCCTTCTGCAGCCCCTGCTGCTGAGGGCCGCCGGGCGCGGTTATACCATCGTCAGCGGGTTCCGACGGCTGGCGGCCTGCCGGCAGCTGGGGCGGCGGGAGATCCCGGCCCGGGTGCTCTCCCTTGCGGTGACGGACGCCTGCTGCGCCCGGCTCGCCATCGGCGAGAATGCCCTGGCCCGCCCCCTGAACCTGATCGAGACCGCCCGTGCCCTTGCGCTGCTCACCGCCACCGCGCCCGACGGCTGCCTGCCGGTCGAAGATGCGGGCGCGCTCGGGCTGCCGGCGCATGCGGGGGTTGCCGCCCGCCTGATGAGGCTCGAGCGTCTGCCCGCGGCGGTCCGGGAGGGGGTCCAGGAAGGGGCGATCGCCCTCGCCATGGCCGAAGAGCTCGGCCGGTTGGCACCCGATGCGGCCTCCGCCTTCGCACGCCTGTTTCGCCGGCTCGGCCTGGGCCTCAACCGGCAGCGGGAGATCCTCTCCCTGGTGACGGAGATCGCCGCACGGGAAGGCCGCCCGGTGCTGGAGATCCTGACCGGACACGAGCTGGAGGAGTGCCTGCTCGACCCGGCGGCGGACCGCGGCCACGCGGCGCAACAGATCCGCCGCCGGCTGCACCGCCGCCGGTTCCCGGCCATCCGCCGCGCCGAGGAGGGCTTCGAAACCCTGCGCCGGCGCCTGGACCTGGGCGAGGGGCTGCAGCTTACCCCGCCCCGGGACTTTGAAGGCACCTGCTTCAGCCTGACCCTGAGTTTCGGAAGTCTGGAAGAGCTGCTGGAGCTGCGCGGCCGGCTGGACGCCCTCGCTCGCAACCCCGCCCTAAGCCGGATCCTGAAAAGCAAGGCGGAAGGGTTCGCACCCGACCCCCCGCCGGCAGGCCCCCGCCCCCCGTCATGACCATCCGGGAGCTCTTCATCGATGCCGAGGCGGCCGACCACCCGCAGACGGCCGCGATCCGATCGCGCCTGGCGGTGCCGGCCCGGGTGGTGCCCGGACCCGCCGCACTTTTCGAGGAGGTCAGGGCGGCCGACGACCCGGCCGGCCGCGGCAAGCAGGTGCTCTTTCTGACGCGCAACAGGGGGGCATTCCTGAAAGCGTGCCCCGGCACCCGCCACTACACCTGCTGCGGGTACCGGATCCTGCATGTCGGCAGCTACTGCACCATGGACTGCGCCTATTGCATCCTCCAGGCCTATTTTCACCCGCCGCTCTTGCAGTACTATGTCAATCAGGAAGATATGACCCGCGAACTGGAGGAGTGCTTCAGCACGCCCGTGATCCAGCGCATCGGTACCGGGGAGTTCACCGACAGCCTGATCTGGGAGCCATGGACGAACCTCTCCCGCGGACTCGTGCAGCGCTTCGCCGCCCAGCGCCGGGCCGTCCTCGAACTCAAGACCAAGAGCGTGAACGTCGCGGGGCTTCTCGACCTGGACCACCGCCGCAAGACCATCCTGGCCTGGTCCCTCAACACCGAGCGGGTGATCCGCGAGCAGGAGCGCGGCACCGCCGCGCTGGGAGCGCGCCTGCGGGCGGCTGCCGCCGGTGCGGCCGCCGGCTACCCGCTGGCCTTTCATTTCGACCCGGTCGTGATCTATGACGGCTGCGAGGCGGAATACCGGGAGGTGGCGGAGCGTCTCTTCGCAGCCATCCCCCCGGAGCAGGTCGTCTGGATCAGCCTGGGCGCCTTCCGCTTCATGCCGGACCTCAAGGCGCTCATCCAGCGGAGGTTCCCCGATTCCCGCATCGTCTACGGAGAGTTCATCACGGGCCTGGACGGCAAGGCGCGCTATTTCAAGCCGCTGCGGATCCAGGTGCTGCGCTCCCTGGCCCGGGCCATCCGGGAGTTCGCCCCGCACTGCTGCGTCTACCTCTGCATGGAGGACGACGAGGTCTGGCGCCACAGCCTGGGGTTTGTCCCGGCCGAGCGCGGCGGGCTGCCGCGGATGCTGGATTCGGCCGCGGCGCGGCACTGCGGGGTGGAGGAAGGGTAGGGTGACAGGCGGGAGGAGCGGCGTGTAAGGCGTCAGGCGTTCGGAGCGGCCCGCAGGGCGGGCCTTGAGGAGCGCTGCGCTTGAGGCCGCCGATACGGGGAAGGGGGTCTAACCGTCATGCAATCCCGGGGCAACAGCGTACCAAAGGCCATCACACTGGGGTTGCTGCTGCTGGTGCTGCTCGCGGGCGGGGCGGGGGCGGGCGAGTGGGCGGCGGTGCGGCGGGTGGCGGACGGGGACACGGTCGAGCTCACCGACGGGAGGCTCGTACGCTACCTCGGGATCGATGCGCCCGAGATCGATCACGCGGCCGGAACGGCCCAGCCCTTCGGCTTCGAGGCGCGCGCCCGCAACCGGGAGTTGGTCGGCACCGGCCGGGTGCGGCTCGAGGCCGATGTGGAGCGCTTCGACGCCTACGGGCGGACCCTGGCCTATGTGTTCCTGCCCGACGGCTCCATGGTCAACGAAGCCCTGATCCGGGAGGGGCTGGCCTTCTGCCTTGCGAAGACCCCTAACGTGAAGCACGAGGAGCGCCTGCTGCGCGCCCAGCGGCAGGCGATGGAGGCCCGGCACGGGATCTGGCGGGAGTGGCGCGAGAAGCCCGGCCGCTTTATCGGCAACCGCAACTCCCGGCGCTTCCACCGGCCGGAGTGCCCGGAGGCCAAGCGCATCCGCCCCGCGAACCGCGTCGCCTTCCGCACGCGCTGGGAGGCGCACTGGGCCGGCTACTCGCCCTCCCGGGAGTGCCAGCCCGATTTCGTCATCCCCGGCGACCCTACTCCTTGGCCTTCGCCGCCGCCTCGATGATCTTCTGGGCGATGTGGGCGGGCACCTCGTCGTAGTGGGAAAATTCCATGCGGTAGATGCCGCGCCCCCCGGTCATCGAGCGCAGGTCGGGGGCGTAGGTCTGGAACTCGGCCATCGGCACATAGGCGTTGATGACCTGGTTCTTGCCGGCGTTCTCCATCCCCAGCACCCGGCCGCGCCGGCTGTTCAGGTCGCCCATGATGTCGCCCATGAACTCGTCCGGGGCGATGACGGTCACCTTCATGATCGGCTCGAGCAGGACCGGTTCGGCCTGTTCCGCGGCCTTGCGGAAGGCGAGGGAGCCGGCGATCTTGAAGGCCATTTCCGAGGAGTCCACCGCATGGTAGGAGCCGTCGTCGACCGTGGCCTTGAAATCCACGCAGGGAAATCCCGCCAGGACCCCGCGCTGGGCCGATTCGACGATCCCCTTTTCCACCGCCGGAATGTACTGCCGCGGGATGGAGCCCCCCACGATCGCATCCACGTACTCGAATCCCTTGCCGCGCGGTTGCGGCTCGAACTGGACCCAGCAGTCCCCGAACTGCCCGTGGCCGCCGGTCTGCTTCTTGTGGCGGCCCTGGACCCGCACCTTCTTCTTGATGGTCTCGCGGTAGGGGACCTTGGGGATGTTGAGCTGGACCTCGACATTGAACTTGCGCCGGAGCCGTTCGACGGTGGTCTCGATGTGAATCTGGCCCTGTCCGTGCAGGATGATCTCCTTGGTCTCCGCCAGCCGGTCGATCCTGAGCGAGCCGTCCTCTTCCAGCAGCCGCGTGAGGGAGGTGAAGATCTTGTCCTCGTCCCCCTTGTTCTTGGCGCTCAGGGCGTAGGAGATGAGGGTCGGAATGGGGGCGACCGGCGTGAAGACCACCTTGTTGGCCTCGTCGCAGAGAGTGTCGCCGGTGCCGGTCTCCTTGAGCTTGGCCACCGCGACGATGGCGCCGGGGCCGCCGCCGGCCGCCGGTTTCTGCTCCTTGCCGAGAATCACGAGGAGCTGGCTGTAGCGTTCGCGGGTCTCTTTTTTCGAGTTGTAGAAGGTGCCGTCCGTCCCGATCGTGCCCGAGAAGATGCGGAAGATGGTCAGCCGGCCCGCATAGGGGTCGGTGATGGTCTTCACCACCAGGGCCGAGAAGGGGGCGGCGGGGTCGGGGCGGCGTTCGACCGCGGCACCGGTCGCAGGGTCTTGCCCCGTCTTGGGGCCGCGGTCCGCGGGCGAGGGCAGGGCGGCGACCATGAAGTCCATCAGGAGGTCGATCCCGATATTGGCGGCGGCGGACCCGCAGAGCACGGGTACGAAGGTGCGGGCGATGGTGCCCTTGCGCAGGGCGCTGCGCAGCTCCTCCTCGGTGAGGGTCTCCCCCTCGAGGTAGCGCTCGACCAGGGCGTCGTCCGCTTCGGCGATGTTCTCGATCAGGGCCTCCCGCTCCGCGGCCGCCTCCTCCTTCATATCGGCCGGGATCTCGGCCGCCTTGGCCTTGCCGTCGGCGCCGTAAAGATAGGCTTTCTGGGCGATGAGGTCGACGATGCCCTTGAAGCCGGACTCGGCCCCGATCGGCAGCTGCAGGATGATGGGCCTGGGCTTGAACATCTCCCGCGCCTCCGTGAAGGCGCGCTGGAAGTCGGCCCGCTCGCGGTCGAGCTTGTTGATGAAAATGGCGCGCGGCAGCTCGAACTCATCCAGGAATTCCCATCCCTGTTCGGTCTGGACCTTGATGCCGTCGACCGCGTCGATGACCACCACGGCCGTATCGGCCGCCTGCAGGCAGGTCTTGGTGTCGGAGAAGAAATTCTGGTCGCCCGGGGTGTCCATGAGGCTGATGGTGTGCTTCTTCCAGGCGAGCTGGTGGAAGCCGGTGCTGATGCTGGAGGTGCGTTTGACCTCCTCGGGCTCGAAATCCATGGCCGTGTTGCCGTCCTCGACCCGCCCCATGCGGTTGATGACACCGGCATCGAAAAGCAGGGCTTCGGCCAGGGAGGTTTTTCCGGCGCCCCCATGGGCCACCAAGGCGATGTTGCGGATGCTGTCGACCTTCTCGCTCATTGAACATCCTCTCCTGAATGGATTTTTCGCCCGGAAGCGGGCGCTAAACGCTGATTTCTATCTATTCAGGATTTAAAAATCAAGCCCCCAGGAGCAGGAAAAACTCGCGGTTGCCTTTGGGGCCGAGAATGGGGGAGGGGAGGGGGTCGGAACAGGACAAGCCGAGAGCGCTGAAACAGCGGGCGAGCTCCGCCAGCACCCGCGCGTGCCGGGCCGGGTCGCGTACGACCCCGCCCTTGCCGACCTCGCCCTTGCCGACCTCGAACTGGGGCTTGACGAGCGGCAGGATGAGCGCCCCCGGCTTGCGGAAGCTTAAAACGGCGGGCACCACGAGCTTGAGGGAGATGAAGGCGACGTCGATGGTGATCAGGTCCACCGGCTCGGGTACCCGGGCGGGATCGAGGCGGCGGATGTTCGTGCGCTCGATGAGGGCCACCCGCGGGTCCTGCCGCAGTTTCCAGGCGAGCTGGCCGTAGCCGACATCCACGGCATAGACCCGGGCGGCGCCGCGCTGGAGCAGGCAGTCCGTGAAGCCGCCCGTGGAGGCGCCCACATCCAGGCAGACCCATCCGGCGACATTCAGCGCATAGCCGTCGAGGGCGGCCTCCAGCTTGAGCCCCCCGCGGCTCACGTAAGGCAGATCGCCGCCGGAGACCTCGACTCGCTGGGTCTCCGCCACCATCAGCCCGGGCTTGCCGGCGGGCACCCCCTCCACCCGGACGGCTCCGGCCATGATCAAGGCCCGCGCCCGCTCGCGGCTCGGCGCCAGGCCGCGTTCGGTCATCACGAGGTCCAATCGCTTGCGGTCGGCAGCCATGAGCGAGGTCGGCGGCCGCCCGTTAGGCCGAGCGGACGATCGCCGGCGGCACGGCCTGGCCGTTGCGGCGCAGCAGCCGGTCGGCCGCCTTGACGATGGCCGCGGCATCCAGTCCGTACAGGGTCCGCAAATGCGGCGGCGGGCCGTGTTCGACGAAACAGTCCGGCACCCCGATCCGCTCGACGGCGGCGTGGCGGATCCCCTCGTCGTTCAGAAGCTCGAGCACGGCGCTGCCGAACCCGCCCTGGAGCACATGCTCCTCCACGGTGATCAGCCGCGGCACCCGCTGTGCGGTTTCGACGATCAGCTCCCCGTCGATCGGCTTCACGAAGCGGCAGTTGAGGACCGCGGCCCGGATGCCGAGCTCGGCGAGCTGCTCGCGGGCCTTGAGCGCTTCCGGCACCCCGCGGCCGATCGCCAGCACGGCGACATCCTCGCCGTCCGCGATCAGCTCCGCCTTACCGATCGGAAGGGCGGCGGGCTCCGGATCGAGGGCCACCCCCTCACCGACACCCCGCGGGTAGCGGAAGGCGATGGGGCCCTCGTGGCGCAGAGCGGTCGCCAGCATCCGGCGCAGCTCGTTTTCATCCTTCGGCGCCATGACGACCATGTGCGGCATGCTGCGCAGGAAGGAGAAATCGAAAAGCCCCTGGTGGGTCGCGCCGTCCTCGCCGACGATCCCGCCCCGGTCCAGGGCGAAGACGACCGGCAGCCGCTCCATGCAGACGTCGTGCAGGATCTGGTCGTAGGCGCGCTGGAGAAAGGTGGAGTAGATGGCCACCACCGGCCGGAACCCCTCCGTCGCCAGCCCGGCCGCAAAGGTCACGGCGTGCTGCTCGGCGATGCCCACGTCGAAAAACCGCTCCGGGTATTTCCGGGCGAAATGGGAGAGGCCGGTGCCCTCGGGCATGGCGGCCGTGACGGCCACAATGCGCGGGTCCCTGGCCGCCAGCTCCACGAGGCTCCGGCCGAAGACCTCGGTGTAGGTCGGCTCCGCGGAGGTGCAGACCCGGCACTCTCCGGTCTCCACCTCGAAGCAGCCGCAGCCGTGGAAATGGACCGGGTTTTTTTCGGCCGGGGCGTAGCCCTTGCCCTTGCGGGTGGTGACGTGCAGGAGCACCGGCTCCCGGATGTATTTCACGTTGTTCAGGATGTCGATCAGGTGATCGATCTTGTGGCCGTTGATCGGGCCGAAGTATTCGAAGTTGAACGCCTCGAAGAGCATCCCGGGCGTCACGAAGGCCTTGAAGGACTCCTCGGTGCGCTTGGCCAGCTGGTAGACGTCTTCGCCGATGCGGGGCAGCTTGCGGAAGAAGAAGCCGAGCTCCTTGCGCAGCTCCTGGAGCTTCTTGGCCGAAAAGGTCCGGCTCAGGAAGGAGGAGAGGGCGCCGACATTGCGGGCGATCGACATCTCGTTGTCGTTCAGGATGACGATGAGGTCCCGCCTGGGGCTCCCCCCGGCCTGGTTCAGCCCCTCGAAGGCCAGGCCGGCGGTCATCGACCCGTCGCCGATCACGGCGATCACCTTGGCGTCGTCCTGCTTGAGAAAGTGCGCGCAGGCCATCCCGTAGCCGGCCGAGATCGAGGTGCTGCTGTGGCCGGTGGTGAAGGCGTCGAAGGGGCTTTCGCTGCGCCGGGTGAAGCCGGAGATGCCGCCGTGCCGCCGCAGGGTTCTGAAGGCCTCCCGCCGCCCGGTCAGGATCTTGTGGGCGTAGGCCTGGTGCCCGACATCCCAGATCAGCTTGTCCCGCGGAACATCGAAGACGTAGTGGATGGCGATCGCAAGCTCGACCGCACCGAGGCTGGGGGCCAGGTGCCCGCCCGTCTGGGCCACGACCTCCACGATCAGCCGCCGGATTTCGGCGGCCAGCTCGGGCAGTTGGGCCCGGGCGAGTTTCTTGAGATCGGCCGGGGAGTTGATGGATTCGAGAAGACTCATGATCATTTTCGCCGTTCGACGACATAGGCGGCGATCGCCCGCAAGGGGTCGGCCCTCTCCGGGTAGGAATTCTTGCGCCGCAGCTTGTCCGTGCCGACGGCCTTGCCCATAAGGGCCGGATCGCCTTCGACGTTCAGGATGTCGTCCACCACCTGAAAGGCGAGCCCCACGGCGCGTCCGTAGAGGGTGAGCGGGTGGATCTGGGGCTCGCTCCCGCCGGCGATGAGCGCCCCGCAGATCAAAGCCGCCTGGATCATGTCGCCGGTCTTGCGGCCGTGCAGGATCTGGAGCGCATCCCGATCCAACGTGCGGCCCTCGGACTCCATGTCGAGCATCTGGCCCAACACCATCCCCTGAAATCCGGCGGCGGCGGCGATCAGCCGGATCACCTCGAGCCGTGCCTCGCACGAGCCCGCCGCCATGGCGGCCAGGACCTCGAAGGCCAGGGTCAGAAGGGCGTCCCCGGCGAGGATGGCGGTGGCCTCGTCGAAGGCCTTGTGGCAGGTGGGCTGCCCGCCCACCGCCTCGGCCGCCGCGATGCAGAAGTTGGGACGAATCCGTTTGCCGCCGGCCATGAGGGAGTAGCGCATGGCCGCGGTGAGCCGGTTCCCGTCGGCCGGTCCGAGAAACCGGGAGAGGGCGGATTCGACGGCTGCGTTGTTGCGCGCGAAGTAGGCCGCCAGGTCGAACCGGATCACTGCCCGTTCTCCGGGTTGAAGGGCTTTTCGACGATTCCGCCGGTCTCATCCCGGACGAGTTGGCTGATCTTGCGCTCGGTCTCCTCGAGCCGCTGTGAGCAATAGCGGGAGAGCTCCATGCCCTCCTCGAATTTGCGGATGGCCTGCTCGAGCGGCAGCTCCCCGGATTCGAGCTCGGCCACGATCTGTTCGAGCGCTTTAAGGGCCTGTTCAAAACTCTTCTTTGCCATGGCGCATGACTCCCTTGACGTCGGCCCGGATCGTTCCCCTGAACACCATCACCTCGATTGCCTGGTCGACCG
>JALOOS010000057.1 GCA_025454275.1 Desulfobacterales bacterium
GTAGAAGGGTGTTAAATAGAGACATAGGTGGGGAATTTTATTCCCAAACTTGAAAGCAATCCCTGCAATTATCAGAATTACTATTAAAAACTTTATGTTAAGTTCATGGCGCAGCTTGAGGCAACCTGGCTTCACCTACCGGCAGGAGGTCGAAGGTGTTCACTCTATTTGAAAACCAGAAGTCGGCCAAGATCAAGGTGATCGGGGTCGGGGGCGCCGGCGGCAACGCCATCAACAACATGATCCAGGGTGGCCTTCAAGGTGTTACGTTCATCGCCGCGAACACCGATGCCCAGGCCCTCGAAATTTCGAAAGCCGAGAGCCTCATCCAGCTCGGCGGCAACCTCACCGAGGGGCTGGGGGCCGGCGCCGATCCTCAGATCGGGCGGAATGCAGCCCTGGAGAGCGCCGAGGAGATCCGCAGGGCGTTGAGCGACAGCCACATGGTCTTCATCACCGCCGGCCTCGGCGGCGGCACCGGGACCGGTGCGGTCCCCGTGATTGCCGAGATCTGCCGCGAGATGGGGGCGCTCACGGTCGCCGTCGTCACCCGGCCTTTCGCCTTTGAGGGTCGAAAGCGCGCCCAGATCGCCGAGCAGGGGTTATCCGAGCTCAAGAAAGTGGTCGACACGGCCATCACCATCCCCAACGACCGGTTGCGCGCGCTGGCCCATCGCAAGGCCACCCTGATGGAGATGTTTGCGAAGGCGGACGAGATCCTGCTGCATGCCGTCCGCGGCATTACCGACCTGATCCTGGTGCCGGGCCTCGTCAACCTCGACTTTGCCGACGTGCGCACCACGATGTCCAAGGCCGGCATGGCCCTGATGGGCGTGGGCGTCGCCTCGGGCGAGAACCGCGCCGTCACAGCGGCGGAAAAGGCGATTTCGCATCCGCTCCTCGAGGACATCTCCATTGCCGGAGCGCGCGGGGTGCTCATGAACATCACCGCTTCGAGCAGCATGGAGTTCGAGGAGGTGGCCGAGGCCTCCGAGCGGATCCACAAGGAAGTGGGCGACGAGGCGGAGATCTTCTGGGGGACATCGGTCGACGAGGGCCTGGGAGAGGAGATGCGGGTGACGGTCATCGCCACCGGCATCGGCCTCGAAAGCGAGGCGGCCCCGGCTCAGCCGGCCGGCCGCGAGCGGGAGAAACGAAGGGAGATCGAGCGCAAGGTCCCTCAGACGCCGCAGCGCGGCAAGGTGCGCGACGCGACCCCGGAGGACCTGGCGCGGCCCGGCATCCTGGACCTCGATGAGCCGACCTTCATCCGCAACCGCCGGAGCGCCGCAGATTCCGCCGGAGCTCTCTTTCGCGGGGCCGGGCGCGTGGACCTGGAGGAGGGCGGGCTGGAGATCCCGACCTTCATGCGCCGCAAAGCCAACTAGACCGTGCCCATCCCTAAACGGCGTCTTCCGGCCCATGCCGGCGTTTTCGCTCGTCGCCATCCTCGACGGTGCCATACACCGCCTGTGGTTGCGATATCGCTGCGGCCTTGGGCGGAACCGCAATCGGGCCTTTCTTGACGGCGCATCGCCGCGATGTTATTCAGTCCCTGCGGGGTAATCGGGCGGCGGCTGAACCGGCGAAACGTTGGCCGGTCGCCGCTCCGCCCGCCTTTCCGTCACAGCTTCCGTTTAAAAACCTCTCATCTTGCTGATCGGCCGTATCCCGATGGTCCCGGAAACGGCAGGCGCTGAACCCCCCACCCACAAGGAGGAGCGGCATGAAAACGATGACGATGCGATGGGCAGTAGGAATTCTCTTTGCCGTTCTCGCAGCGGCGGTGCCCGGCCTCGCGGCCGACAAGGAGACCCTGGTCGTCGGTGTCTCCTCGGATGTCCACACCCTCGACCCGGCCGTTTCGAGCGACAACTACGACTGGCGGCAGATCTACCCGGCCTACGACCGGCTGGTGAAGTACAAGGTGGTGAACGGCGAGGGCTCAACCGAGGTCGAGCCCATGGCGGCCGAATCCTGGACGGTCTCCCCGGACAGCCTGGTGTGGACCTTTAAAATCCGCAAAGGGATCAAATTCGACGACGGCACCCCGCTCGACGCCAAGGCGGTCACGTTCTCCTTCGAGCGGGTGCTCAAGATCGGCAAGGGGCCGGCCGACAACATCGGTGCGATCAAGACGGTGGAGGCGGTCGACGACACCACCGTGAAGATCACGCTGAAGAGCGCCTTCGGGCCTTTCCTGCAGACCCTGGCGACCGACGCGGCCTCGATCGTGAACCCCGCCGTCATGAAGCACGAGAAAAACGGTGATCTCGCCCAGGCCTGGCTCGCCCAGAACATGGACGGCAGCGGCCCCTTCAAGATGACCGAGTGGTCCCGCGGCGAGCGCTTCGTTCTGAGCGCGAAGGACAATTACTGGGGCGCGAAGCCCGCGCTCAAGCGGGTCATCATCCGCTTCATGCGGGAATCCTCCGACCAGCGCATGGCGCTCGAGAGCGGGGACATCGACATCGCCGAGGGCATCCTGATCGACCAGATCCCGGCCCTCGAGAAGAACCCGAACATCGTGGTGCGGCGCTTCCCCTCCCAGCTCGTCGAGTATGTCTACATCAACTGCCAGAACCCCAAGCTGCAGAACAAGCTCGTGCGCCAGGCCCTGAACACCGCCGTGGACTACCCGGGCATCATCACCCATGTGCTGCGCGGCAACGGGGTGCAGATGCGCGGGCCGGTGCCCAAGGGCATGTGGGGCCACAAGGCCGATGTCTTCCAATTCCAGCGCAATGTGGCCAAGGGCAAGGAGCTGCTGAAACAGGCGGGGGCCGAGAAGCTCGACCTCACCCTGATCTACTCCGAGCGGCGGCCGAGCTGGGAGCAGATCGCGGCCATCCTGCAGAGCAACTTCGCCGACATCGGCGTGAACCTGAAGCTGGAGCTGATGGCGAACCCTACCCTGCGCGAGAAGGTGGACCGCGGAGACTTCGAGCTCTGCCTCGGCGCCTGGAGCCCGGACTATGCCGATCCTTCGATGTTCATGAACTTCTGGTTCGATTCGAACAACTTCGGCCTGCCCGGAAACCGCAGCCGCTACAAGAACGAGCAGGTGGACGGCCTCGTCCGCAAGGCGCTCGCGCTGTCGGACGTCGCCCAGCGGGTGGCCCTCTACAACCAGGCCCAGGAGATCATCATGCAGGATGCCCCCTACATCCTGCTCTACCAGACCCAGACCATCGTGCCGATGCGCGCCTGGGTCAAGGGCTATGTCTACAACCCCATGCTCGAGTCGATGTACAACTTCGAGTCGATCTCCAAGCAGTAGCGTCCCGGCGAGGTGCGGTGCGGGGAGAGGCTCTCCGCACCGCACCGCACGCCGCCTCTCCCGTCCCGGCCGCCCATGCGGATTGTGAGCTACGTCCTGAAACGCCTCGCCTATCTCGTCCCGGTCCTGCTGGGGGTGACCCTCCTTGTCTTCATCATCTCCCATGCCATTCCCGGGGACCCGGCGCGCATGATGGCCGGCCAGAAGGCGAGCCGCGAGGCGGTCGAGAACCTGCGGCGCTCCATGGGGCTCGATCGGCCGCTCTATGAGCAGTACCTGCGCTACCTGGCGGGCCTCGTGCAGGGAGATCTCGGCTTCTCCATCCGCAACCAGCGCCCGGTCCTGGAGGACATGCGCGATTTCTTCCCGGCCACACTCGAGCTCACCCTGGCGAGCATGCTCCTCTGCGTCACGGTGGGGGTCCCGCTCGGGATCCTTTCGGCCGTGCGCAGAAACCGCCCGATCGACCACCTCTCGCGGATCTTTTCGGTCTTCGGGGTTTCGATGCCGGTCTTCTGGCTGGGGTTGATGCTGCTCCTCCTCTTCTACCGCCACCTCGGCTGGCTGCCGGGCTCGGGGCGGCTCGACATCGGCATCGACCCGCCGGCCTTTGTGACCGGGATCTACCTGCTCGACAGCCTGCTCGCGGGAAGCCTCGGAACGTTCCGAAACGCGCTCGCCCACATCCTGCTGCCGGCCTTCTGCCTCTCCTATGTCTATCTCGCCATCATCACGCGCATCGTGCGCTCCTCGATGATCGCCGTGATGGGGCTCGACTTCATCACCACGGCGCGCGCGAACGGGATCGCCGAGATCGTGATCATCTCGAAGCACTGCTTGAAGAACGCGCTCATCCCCACCGTGACGATCACGGGGCTTTCGATCGGCGAGCTCCTGGGAGGGGCCATCCTGACCGAGACCATCTTCAACTGGCCGGGGATGGGCAAGTACGTGGTCGACTCGGTCAATTTCCTTGACTTCCCGGCCATCATGGGGTTCACGCTGGTGGTCTCCTTTGCCTATGTCCTGATCAATCTAGCGGTGGATGTGGTCTATGCATTCCTGGACCCTCAGATCCGCTACTGATATATGCCCCCCGCTCCTGACCCTGCCGCCGGCGCAATGGCGGGAGAGAGGATCGGGGCGTGGGGCAGGGGAAAGAGGCCCCTCCGGATAAACGTGTTCGACGAATTCCGCAGACAATACGCCTGGCAGATCCGCGAGTTGGGGTTCATGGTGCGGCTGCTCGGCCGCAACCCATCGGCGGTCGCCGGGTTTGCGATCATCGCCGGCATGGTCGCGATGGCGCTCGCCGCACCGGTGCTCGCACCTTTCAACCCCATCCAGATCAGCCTGGGCGACCGGCTTCTCCCGCCCGGCGGGGCCCACTGGTTCGGGACCGACGAGCTGGGCCGGGACATTCTGACCCGGGTGATGTACGGGGCGCGGATCTCGCTCTGGATCGGGGTGATCGTGGTGGTGATCGCCGGCGGGCTCGGGGCCGTGATCGGCGCGGTCTCAGGCTACCTCGGCCGCCGGTTCGATGATCTCATCATGCGGGTCATGGACGTGATCCTCTCCTTTCCGCCGCTGGTGCTCGCGATGGCGCTCGCCGCCGCGCTGGGGCCGAGCCTGAACAACGCCATCCTCGCAGTCGCCTTCGTGATGATCCCGAAATTCGCGCGTATGGTGCGCGGCGAGGCGCTGGCCGTGAAGGAGAAGCAGTTCATCGCCGCCGCCCGCGCCTCCGGCGCCGGTAGCCTCTGGATCGTCTGGCACCATGTCCTGCCGAACTGCCTCTCTTCGGTCATCGTGCTCGGCACCCTCATCCTGGGTGAGACGATCCTGATCGCCGCCTCGCTCTCCTTTATCGGGCTCGGCGCGCAGCCGCCGACGCCCGAGTGGGGGGCCATGATCAGCGTCGGCCGCAAATTCCTGATGGACCAGTGGTGGTATGCCACCTTTCCGGGAGTGTTTATCCTGGTGACGGTGATCGGTTTCAACATCTTTGGCGATGCGCTGCGCGACGTGCTCGACCCGCGCATCCGCCGCTGAGCCGAGGGGGCATGAGCGGGCCGAACGAGCCGCTGCTTGAGGTTCGAGACCTCGCCGTCCAGTTCTTCACCTACCAGGGGACGGTGCGGGCCCTGGAGGGGGTCTCCCTCAGCGTTGCGCGCGGGGAGATCATGGGGCTCGTGGGGGAGACCGGCTGCGGCAAATCGGTGCTGGCACGCTCGGTGCTGCGGCTGATAGCGGACCCGCCGGGAAAGATCACCGCCGGGGCGATCCGCTTCAAGGGGCGGGACCTGCTGACCCTGAGCCGCCGGGAGATGCGCCGGATTCGCGGCAACGAGATCTCCATGATCTTCCAGGAGCCCATGAGTTCGCTCAACCCGGTCTTCACGGTCGGTAGCCAGATGCTGGAAGTGGTGGCCCTGCATCAGGCGGTGGGCCGGGAGGAGGGGCGGCGCATCTGCGTCGAAATGCTCCGCCAGGTGAAGATGCCCGATGCCGAGCAGGTGCTCGCGAAATACCCGCACGAGCTCTCGGGCGGCATGCGCCAGCGCGTGATGATCGCTATGGAGCTCTCCTGCCGGCCGGATCTCCTGCTCGCCGATGAGCCCACGACCGCGCTCGACGTTACGGTGCAGGCCCAGGTGCTGGCCATTCTGGAGGGCCTGACCCGCCAGCGGGGGGTCGCGGTCCTGTTCATCAGCCACGACCTGGGGGTGATCGCCCAGCTCTGCGACCGGGTGGCCGTGATGTATGCGGGCGGCATCATCGAAACCGCACCGGCCGGGGCCATCTTCGCCGCCCCGCGGCATCCGTATACCCGCGGGCTGCTCCATGCCATCCCGCGCATTGCCGCCCGCCAGGAGAGCCTGGCGGTGATTCCGGGGAGCGTTCCCAGCCTGGTCGACCCTCCGCCCGGATGCCGCTTTCACCCGCGCTGCGCCGAGCGGTTTTTCCCCTGCGACCGGGTGGTGCCGCCGTTTTACGAACCCGCACCGGGCCATCGCGTGGCATGCCATCTCCATGCCGGGGAGGAGGGGAGGCGGTCATGGGAGCGGTCGTAGAGGCGCAAAACCTCATCAAGCACTTCCCCATACGCAGCGGCTTTCTGGGCCGGCGCGTAGCGTATCTCAAAGCGGTGGACGGGGTGAGCTTCAGCGTCGAGCGCGGAGAGACACTGGGGCTTGTGGGTGAATCGGGCTGCGGCAAGACCACCGTCGGCCATCTCGTCCTGAACCTGCTCACACCGGATCGGGGCAGCGTTCGGTTCAAGGGGGTGGACGTCCGCCACCTGCGCGGAAAGGCCCTGCGGGCGCTGCGGCGCAACATCCAGGTGGTCTTCCAGGATCCCCACTCCTCGCTCGACCCGCGCATGCTGGTCAAGAAGACCGTGGGCGCCCCGCTTGCGGTGAACCGGCTCGCGCGGGGCGCGGAGCTCGTGCAGCGGGTCAAGGCGATGCTCGCCGAGGTGGGGCTGAACGAGGAGCACGTCTACCGCTACCCCCACGAGTTCAGCGGCGGGCAGCGCCAGCGCATCGGAATCGCCCGGGCCCTGATCACCGGGCCCGAGTTCGTCGTCTTCGACGAGCCGACCTCGGCCCTGGACGTTTCGGTCCAGGCCCAGATCCTCAATCTCGTGAAGGAGCTCCAGCGGCGCCATGGCTACGCCTATCTCTTCATCTCCCACGACCTGGGTGTGGTCAAGCACATGAGCCACCGCATTGCGGTCATGTACCTGGGGATCATCGTCGAGACAGCCGCGAGCGATTCCCTTTTCGCCGCGCCGCTTCACCCCTACACCCGCGCCCTCATGAACGCGCTGCCCGAGCCGGACCCCGCCCGGCGCACCATGCGGGCGCTCCTGGCGGGTGACGTGCCGAGCCCGGTGCATCTCCCACCGGGCTGCCGCTTCCACCCCCGCTGCCCCGAGGTGCAGGGGATCTGCACCCAGCGCGCACCCGAGCTGAGGGAGGTGAAGCCCGGCCACCGGGCGGCCTGCCACCTCTACCGGTGACACCTCCTTCTTTTCCGCCTTTGACAAAAGGGGGGTGGGAGGATTTAAGTGAACGGTGCTAAGATCTGTTGAATCGAATCGACCCGAAGGAGTGAAGAACCGAATGAAGATCTACATCTCGGCGGACATCGAAGGGATCGGCACCATCGTGCGCCAGGAGCAGTCCTCCACCGACGGCCGGGAGTACCGCTGGGCGCGGAAGATAATGACCGCGGAGGTCAATGCCGCCATCCGCGGGGCGTTCGACGGGGGGGCGACCGAGGTGGTGGTCTCCGATTCGCACAACGTCGGGCTCAATCTCATCCCGGAGGAACTCGACCCCCGCGCCTTCTTGATCATGGGATCCCCCCGGCCCCTCAGCATGATGGAGGGGATTCAATCCGGTTTCGACGCGGTCTTTCTGGTCGGCTACCACGCCAAGGCCGGAACCGCGGACAGCGACCTGATCCACATCTTCAACCGAAGGATCGCCGAGGTACGGGTGAACGGGATCGGGATCGGTGAAATCGGGATCAGCGCCGGCCTCGCGGGGTATTTCGGGGCTCCGGTCGCTCTCGTGACGGGCGACGATCACGCCGTGGCCGAGGCGGCGGCGCTGCTGCCGGGGATCGAGGCGGTCGAGGTCAAAAAGGCGATCGGCGCCTACGCCGCGCGCTGCCCCCACCCCGAAAAGAGCCGCGCCCTCATCTACGCAGGCGCCAAGCGTGCGCTCACCCGGCGCGGTGCCTGGCCTCTCTTCAAGATGGGCCCGCCGGTCGAGCTCGTGATGCGCTTCACGACCAGCTCGGCCGTCGACCGGGTCATGCGCATGCCCGGCAATGAGCGCCTGGACGGGGTCAGTGTGCGCTTTGCCGCCAGGGATTTCCTCGAGGCCTTCAAGGCCTTCAACACCATGGCCGATCTGATCGAGCTCGTGGCCTACATTTGACATGTTCATCCTG
>JALOOS010000315.1 GCA_025454275.1 Desulfobacterales bacterium
CCATTCAAGCTGAAAGGAGATTGTCATGTTTTGCTACCAGTGCGAACAAACCGCAAAGGGGGAAGGCTGCACCAAGATCGGCGTCTGCGGCAAGACGGCCGAGGTGGCTGCCCTCCAGGACCTGCTCCTCTATGCGCTCAAGGGTCTCGCGCTTGCCGCTAACGAGGCCCGCAAACACGGGATCGATCTGGCCGAGGTGAACCGGTTCACCCTCGAGGCCACCTTCTCCACCCTCACGAACGTGGACTTCGACCCTGCCCGGTTCGTGGCGCTGATCACCCGCTGCGCGGCCCTGCGCGAAGGTCTCAAGGCCGGGATCCGCCAGGCGGGCGGCCGCACCGATTTCGGCCACGAGGCCGCCGCCTTCACCCCCGCCGCCGCGCTCGAGGCCCTGGTCGCCCAGGGGGAGAAAACCGGAGGGGTCAAGACCCCGGCCGCCGACCCCGACAGCCAGGCCCTGCGGGAGCTGCTGATCTACGGGCTGAAAGGGGTCGCCGCCTACGCCGACCACGCCTGGATCCTGGGGAAAAAGGATGAGAGCGTCTATGCCTTTCTGCACGAGGCCCTGGCCGCCACCCTGAACCCGGCGCTCGGGGTGAACGACTACCTGGGCCTGGTGTTGAAGTGCGGCGAGGTCAACCTGAAGGCGATGGAGCTCCTCGATGCGGGCAATACGGGAACCTACGGGCACCCCACCCCGACCCCGGTCCCGCTCGGCCACAGAAAAGGCAAGGCCATCCTGGTCTCCGGCCACGACCTGAAGGATCTCGAGGAGATCCTGAAGCAGAGCGCCGGCAAAGGGATCTTCGTCTACACCCACGGGGAGATGCTGCCCTGCCACGGCTACCCCGAGCTCAAGCAGAAGCACCCGCATTTCTTCGGCCACTACGGCACCGCCTGGCAGAACCAGGCCAGGGAGTTCGCCCAGTTCCCCGGGGCGATCCTCATGACCACCAACTGCATCCAGAAACCCACCGATGCCTACCGGGACAACATCTTCACGACCGGGCTCGTGGGCTGGCCCGGGGTGCGGCACATCGCCGACGGGAACTTCGCCCCGGTGATCGAAAAGGCGCTCGCCCTGCCCGGGTTCACCGAAGAGGCCCCCGGCAAGAACGTGCTGGTGGGGTTCGGCCGCAACACCGTCATGAGCGTGGCCGGCAAGGTGATCGACCTCGTCAAGGCCGGTAAGATCCGCCATTTCTTCCTGGTGGGCGGCTGCGACGGGGCCAAACCGGGCCGCAGCTACTACACCGAGTTCGTCGAGAAGGTCCCGGCGGACTGCGTGGTGCTGACCCTCGCCTGCGGCAAATTCCGCTTCTTCGACCAGGATCTCGGTGCCATCGAGGGCATCCCGCGGCTGCTCGACATCGGCCAGTGCAACGACGCCTATTCGGCCATCCAGATCGCCGTGGCGCTCGCGAAGGCCTTCAACTGCGGGGTGAACGACCTGCCGCTCTCGATGATCCTCTCCTGGTACGAGCAGAAGGCGGTGGCGATCCTGTTGACCCTGCTCTACCTTGGGATCAAGAACATCCGCCTGGGCCCGAGCCTGCCCGCCTTCGTCACGCCGAACGTGCTCGGGGTGCTGGTGGAAAAATTCAACATTGCGCCCATCAAGACCCCGGATGAGGATCTGAAGGCCATCCTGAAGTAGGACGGTACCGCTGCGCGAAGGGTGCCGGGCCCCGCCTCGGGCGGCCCGGCACCCTCTCGGGGAAAGGAGCACCCGATGCGATGCCCGGGACAGGACATGCAGTATTGGAAGCCGGGGGCGATTTTCGAGACCGAATGCCCCCAGTGCGGCCGGCCGGTCGAATTTTTCAAGGACGACACGGCGCGTAAATGCGGCGCCTGCGGCCACCGCTTCGTCAACCCGCAGATGGATTTCGGCTGCGCCGCCTACTGCCCCTATGCCGAACAGTGCCTGGGCACCCTGCCCGAGGGGTTGGCCGCCCAGAAGGAGGAGCTGCTGAAGGACCGCGTTGCGGTTGAAATGAAGCGCCGGCTCAAAAGCGACTTCAAGCGCATCGGCCGGGCGGGCCGCGTGGCGCGTTACGCCGAGCGGATCGGCAAGGAGGAAAAGGCCAACCTGGCGGTGATCCTCGCGGCCGCCTACCTGAGCCACCTCCCGCCGGCGGCGGGCGTTCAAACAGAGGCGGCAGCGCGGTCCGTTTTGGAGCAGCTGGGCGCCCGGGAAGAGCTGACCGAGGCGGTGTGCCGGCTCATCGTTCAACTCCTTGAGACCGGGGGGAAGGATTCCCTCAGCTCCCGGGTTCTGGCGGATGCCCTCCGGCTCGCCGAAATGGAAGAAGAAACAGCCGCCGGCCCGGCCGCGGCCGGCCGACGGGACGTACCCGACGCGGCGGCGTTTTTGACCGAAGCCGGACGCCGCATGGCAGTGGACATGTTCAACCCCAAGAGGTGATCCTATGAAAGTGGTTCGCAAGATCATCAAGATCGACGAGGAGCTCTGCGACGGCTGCGGCAACTGCGTCCCGGCCTGCGCCGAGGGGGCGCTGGAGATCATCGACGGCAAGGCCCGCGTGATCGCGGACATCTACTGCGACGGGCTGGGCGCCTGCCTGGGCGAGTGCCCGCAGGGGGCGCTCACCATCGAGGAGCGCCTGGCCGATGACTTCGACGAACATGCCGTCGAGCAGATGCTGAAGGA
>JALOOS010000058.1 GCA_025454275.1 Desulfobacterales bacterium
ATCACCCTGGCGGGCGACCCCTCCCTTCTCGCCGCCGCCATCCGCCGGCCCGTCGAGCGGGCATCCGGCCTGTGCGAAGCCCTCTGGGGCCTTGGCTGAAGCGCCTTTGCGGGAGGCGACGGTTGTCGGTCGATAGAGGATGTGATATTGTTCCCCCTGCATTCGGCAGAATTCCCACCGGGGTCGGGGTCGGTATCGGGTTCGGCATCGAATGGGCAGACATCATCCGGAACTGGCCCTGAAACGCCGATTCCGATACCGATTCCGATAGCGACCCCGACGCATGTTGGACGCTGTTGCACCTTGCTGATGCGATAAACGAGGTCTTGACCGACATGCTGCTCCCATTGATGCGCACCGGAATCGGATTCGACTTTCATCGCCTGGTGGCAGGGCGCCCGCTCGTGCTCGGCGGCGTTCACATCGCGTGGGAGCGCGGCCTGCTCGGGCACATCGCGTGGGAGCGCGGCCTGCTCGGGCACTCCGACGCGGACGCCCTGGTCCACGCCGTCTGCGACGCGCTCCTGGGGGCGGCCGGGCTGGGCGATATCGGCCGGCATTTCCCCGACACCGATCCGCGTTTCAAGGGAATCGCCAGCGTGAGACTGCTCGAATCCTGCCGCCGTCTGATCGCCGAACGGGGGTTTTCGGTCGTCAACGTCGATGCGGTGATCCTGGCCGAGGCCCCGCGCACCGCCCCCTACCGCAGCGAAATGGAGGCGAACATCGCCCGGGCGCTTGCGATCGCGACCGAGCGGGTCAACGTCAAGGCCACCACCATGGAGGGCTGCGGGGTAATCGGCCGGGGCGAGGGGATCGGCGCCATGGCGACCGTTCTCCTCGCCCCGGCCGACGACGGACCCTGCGCGTGAGCGCCATGGGCAGCTTTGCGCTCCAGGCCCCCTTCGCGCCGCGCGGCGACCAGCCCGCTGCGATCGACCGGCTTTCGGCCAATCTCCGCGCCGGCCGCAATCACAACGTGCTCCTCGGCGTCACCGGGTCGGGCAAGACCTTCACCATGGCCCACGTCATCGCCCGGCTCGACCGGCCGACCCTTGTCATCGCTCCGAACAAGACCCTCGCCGCCCAGCTCTACCAGGAGTTCCGGCAGCTCTTTCCCGAGAACGCCGTCGAATATTTCGTAAGCTACTACGACTACTACCAGCCGGAGGCCTACATCCCCGCGAGCGACACCTATATCGCCAAGGACTCCTCCATCAACGACATGATCGACAAGCTGCGCCATTCGGCCACGCGCTCGGTCCTCACCCGCCGGGACATCGTCGTGGTGGCGAGCGTCTCCTGCATCTACGGCCTGGGGGCGCCGGAGGATTACCTCGATATGCGGGTCGAGATCGAGGCCGGTTCCGAGCTCGGGCGCGAGGAGCTGCTGGCCGGCCTCGTCGCCATGCAATACGAGCGCAACGACGTCGATTTTCACCGCGGCACCTTCCGTGTGCGCGGCGACCGGGTGGACGTCTTCCCGGCCTATGAGGAGGACCGGGCCGTGCGCATCGACTTCTTCGGCGACCGGGTGGAGGGGCTGGCCGAGATCGATGCCCTGCGCAACACGGTGCTGCGGCGGCTGCCGCGCGCGGCGATTTTCCCGGCCAGCCACTATGTGACCCGCAAGACCACCCGGCAGCGCGCCATGCAGTCCATCCGTGCGGAGCTGAAGCGCCGGGTACGCTATTTCCGGGAGCGCAACCGGCTGGTCGAGTCCCAGCGCATCGAGGAGCGCACGGGCTTCGACCTCGAGATGATCCACGAGCTCGGCTACTGCAACGGGATCGAAAACTACTCCCGCCACCTCACGGGCCGCCGGGCCGGTGAGCCGCCGCCGACCCTGCTCGACTATTTCCCGCGCGATTTCCTGCTCTTCATCGACGAGAGCCACATCGCAGTGCCCCAGTTGCGGGGCATGTACCGCGGCGACCGCTCGCGCAAGGAGACCCTCGTGGAGTACGGCTTCCGGCTGCCCTCGGCGCTCGACAACCGCCCTCTGCGTTTCGAGGAGTGCGAGGCCCGCTTCAACCAGGTCGTCTACGTCTCCGCCACGCCGGCCGAGTACGAACTCGCCCAGGGCCGCGCGGCCATCGTCGAGCTCATCGTGCGGCCGACCGGTCTTCTGGACCCGACCATGGAGGTGCGCAGCGCCCGCAACCAGGTCGACGATCTGCTGGCCGAGATCCGCCGCTGCGCCGCGCAGGGCGAGCGGGTGCTGGTCACCACCCTGACCAAGCGGATGGCCGAGGACCTGACCGAGTACTACACCGACCTCGGCCTGCGGGTGCGCTACCTGCACTCGGACATCACGACCCTGGAGCGCATGGAGATCATCCGCGACCTGCGCCTGGGGCAGTTCGACGTCCTGGTGGGCATCAACCTGCTGCGCGAGGGTCTGGACATCCCGGAGGTGGCGTTGGTCGCCATTCTCGACGCCGACAAGGAGGGGTTTCTGCGCTCCGCCCGGTCGCTGATCCAGACCTGCGGCCGCGCCGCCCGCAACCTCAACGGGGCGGTGATCCTCTACGCCGACTCCGTGACGCCCTCCATGCGCCAGGCCATGGAGGAGACCGCCCGGCGGCGGACGATCCAGGAGGCCCACAACGCCCGCAACGGGATCACGCCGGAGGGGATCCGCAAGGCGGTCGCCGCGACCTTCGATTTCAGCGGCGAGCCCCGCCCCGCCCCGCAGGTGGCCGAGGCCCCGGAGGCCTTTGCGACCCCTCAGGAGCTGGAGGAGCGGATCCGATCGCTGGAGCATGAGATGCGCCGGGCGGCGCAGGAGCTCGACTTCGAGCGCGCCGTCGAGGTGCGCGACCGTATCAAGGTCCTGCAGCGGTATCTCGTCCTCGACGCGGGGGTCGACCCGGCCTACGAGCTGAACGCCGATGAGCGCCCCTGACGCCGACAGCTCCCCGCCGGCAGCGCCTGCCGTCGCTCTTTCCGAGGTCACGACCGAACCGGGGGTCTACCTCCTGAAGGACAGGGGCGGGCAAGTCCTCTATGTCGGCAAGGCGCGCAACCTGCGCCGACGCCTGGCGGCCTACTTCAAACCCTCCGGCCACGCCGACCCCAAGACGGCGGCCCTGGCGCACCGGGTGGCCGCCGTCGAGACCGTCATCACCCGCACCGAAAAAGAGGCCCTGATCCTCGAGTCGACCCTCATCAAACGGCACCGGCCGCGCTACAACGTGGTGCTCAAGGACGACAAGCGCTACCCTTCGCTGCGCCTGGACCCCTCCGAGAAATATCCGCGCTTCACGATCGTGCGCAAGATCGGGGGGGACGACGCGCTCTATTTCGGGCCCTTCGCCTCGGCCCACGCCGTGCGCGAGACCCTCGCCGTCATCACCAAGACCTTCAAGCTGCGCCAATGCAAGGCGAGCGAGTACCGCACCCGCACGCGCCCCTGCCTGCACTGCCAGATGAGCGGATGCCTCGCCCCCTGCTGCCGGGATGTGGACCCCGCCGTCTACCAGGAGCAGGTGCAGGAGGCCATCCTGTTTCTCAAGGGGCGAACCGATGAGCTGATCCGCAAGATCCGGGGCGAGATGGAAGCGGCCTCGGCGGCGTGCGCCTTCGAAAGGGCGGCGCGGCTGCGGGACAAGCTGTTTGCCCTGGAGCGCACGGTCGAGAAGCAGATCGCCGTCACCACCGATTTCGGCGATCGGGACCTCTTTGCGGCGGCGGCATCCGGAGGTGCGGCGGTGCTGGTCCAGTTCAGCGTCCGCGGCGGCTTTCTCGGCCCGACGCGGCGGCATGCCCTGCCGGAGAGCCTCGCCCCCGCAGCGGAGATGCTGAGCGCCTTCATCCGCCAGGCGTACGGCCCCGGCACTTTCGTTCCGGCCGAGATCATCGTCTCCCACGTGCTGGAAGACGCATCGCTCCTCGCGGAATGGCTGTCGTCCGCGGCCGGGCGAACGGTGCGCCTGATCCGCCCCCGGCGCGGCGAAAAGCGGCGCCTGCTCGAGATGGCGCGGCGCAACGCCGAAAACGAACTGGCCCTGCTGGCGGCGGGCCGCAAGGCCGAAGAGGAGCTGCTCGCACGGCTGCGCCGGCGACTGGGGCTGAGGCGGGAGCCGCACCGGATCGAATGCTTCGACATCTCCACCTTGATGGGGTCCGAGTCCGTGGCCGGCATGGTGGTCTTCGTCGATGCCAAACCCGCGCCCGGCGCCTACCGGAAGTTCGTCATCCGCTCCGTCGAGGGGCCGGACGACTACGCCGCCTTGTCGGAGGTGCTGCGCCGGCGGTTTGCCTCCGGCGGGGACGAGTCGCCCCTGCCGGATCTGGTCATGCTGGACGGCGGACGCGGGCAGCTCGGCATCGGTGCGGCCGTGGTGCGGGAGTTGGGGCTGGAAGGGGTGTTCGATCTGGTCGGGATCGCCAAGAGAGACGAGCGCCGGGGGGAGACGCGGGACAAGATCTTCCTCCCCGGCCGGGTGAATCCGGTGAATTTCGGCCGCGACGAGGACCTGCGGCTCTTCCTGCAGCGGGTGCGCGATGAGACCCACCGCTTCGCGATCGCGTTTCACCGTCGGCGCCGGCGCAAATCCTCCCTGCGCTCGGCCCTGGATGCCGTTCCCGGAATCGGCCCGGCGCGCAAGGCCAGGCTGCTCAAGCACTTCGGGAGCATCGCGGCGATCCGGGCGGCGACGCCCGAGGCGATCGGCGCGCTGCCCGGTTTCAACCGCGCGATGGCCGCGGCGATTCAACGCGAATTGGGCCCACGCGAGGAGCCGTGAGCCCGGCGGCGAATCAGTAGGTCAACTTCGCCAGGGCGCTCTTCAGCTCCTGCACCGCGGCGGCGGACTTCTGCAGCGCAGCGTTTTCCGCCGCGGAGAGCTTGATCTCGATCACCTGCTCGACCCCCTTGGCGCCCAGCTTCACCGGCACCCCGATGAAAAGGTCCCGGATCCCGTATTCCCCCTGGAGGTAGGCCGCGCAGGGCAGGACCTTCTTCTTGTCCTTCAGAATGGACTCGGCCATCTCGACCGCGGCCGAGGCCGGTGCATAGTAGGCACTGCCGGTCTTGAGCAGGCTGACGATTTCGGCCCCGCCGTTGCGGGTGCGGGTGACGAGGGCCTCGATCCGCTCCGGGCTCATCAGCTCGGTGATGGGAATCCCGGCAACGCTGGAGTAGCGCGGCAGCGGCACCATGGTGTCCCCGTGACCGCCGAGGACGAAGGCATGGGTGTTCTCCACCGATACGCCGAGCTCCATGGCGATGAAGGCCCGGAACCGCGCCGAGTCGAGAACGCCGGCCATGCCGATGACCCTGTGCTGAGGAAACCCGCTGGCCTCGAAGGCCACGTGGCACATGGCGTCCAGGGGGTTGCTGACGATGATCAGAACCGCCCGGGGCGCGCGCGCGGCGATCTCCCGGGTCACCTTTTTCACGATACCGGCGTTGGTGGCCAGCAGGTCGTCCCGGCTCATCCCCGGCTTGCGGGGAATCCCGGCCGTGATGATGACGATGTCGGAGTCGGCCGCGGCATCGTAGGAGTTGGTGCCCGTCAGGCGGGCATCGTGTTTTTCGATGGGCGCCGCCTCGGCCAGGTCCAGGGCCTTGCCCTGAGGCACCCCCTCGATGATGTCCACGAGCACGACGTCGCAGAGCTCTTTTTCCGCCAGGCGCTGTGCGGCCGTGGCCCCGACATTGCCTGCACCGACAACCGTGACTTTCTTTTCCATGAGCCTCTCCTTGGGTTCGAATAAGGGTTTGCGGGAGGGCCCGGGGTCTGCTTGCCCCGGCCGGCATCATAATGCGTCGAAAGGTTTTCTGGTTAGCATATCCTCCATGTTTGTCAACAAAATTCACAAGTTGACTTATCCGGCCGGGGTGCGGTAGAGAGGCTCGCTATGCGGCCGCCGCGGCGCCCCTGCCGATTCTTCCCTTTCGGCTTTTCCGCCGACGGCACCTATGGTATTATTAATTCTTAATTCGGAACGCTCGAAACGATGGCGGTCGTCAATCTCAAGAAGCGGCAGATCGAGTGCAAGATCGTCTATTACGGCCCCGCGCGCTGCGGCAAGACGACCAATCTCGAGTACATCCACCGGACCTTCACCCAGCACGTGAGGGGCCAGTTGATCTCCATCGACACCGAGGGGGACCGCACCCTGTTTTTCGATTTCCTGCCCCTGGAGCTGGGCCAGGTGAAAGGGTTCGATGTGCGCGTCCAGCTCTACACGGTTCCCGGGCAGGTGCGCTACGGCTCCACCCGCAAGCTCGTCCTGCGCGGTGCGGACGGCATCGTCTTCGTCGCCGATTCGCTGGATGTGCGGCGCGAGCAGAACATGCTGGCGCTGAAAGATCTGCAGCAGAACCTGAAGGAGTATCGGCTGAGCATTTTCAAAATTCCGCTGGTCATGCAGTTCAACAAGCGCGACCTGGCGGACGAGGGGATCACCCTGATGAGCGTGGAGCAGATGGAACAAGAGCTCAACCGGCAGCTCAAAGCCCCCGCTTTCCCGGCCGCGGCGCTCAAAGGCGCCGGGGTGGGGGGCACCCTGCGGGAATGCCTGCGGCTGGTGCTGCGGGCGCTCCAGCAGGAGGTCCATTTCTGAGGTCTCGGGCATGCCCTCCAACATCGATTTTTCCGGAAAACTGAGCTTTATGAACCTGGGCGAGCTGCTCCAGCTCCTGGGCGGCTCGGGCGCCTCGGGCACCCTCAAGATCATCAGCCCGTACGCGCCGGCGCCGGGAGTCATCCATGTCGACAACGGCAACCCCGTCAACGCCTCCGCCGGAGCGCTCACCGGCACCGATGCCTTGTTTTCCCTCTTCGGGTGGACGGAAGGGCAATTCGAATTCACCGGCGGCGAGGTTGCCGGCGAGAGGCTGATCAAAAAAGGCCGGATGGAGATCATTCTCGACGGACTGCGTCTGCTGGACGAGGGCAAGATCGAGAGGCTCCAGCGTCCCCCGTCCGCCGGCGATGCGCCGCCGGCATCGGAGGCCGCTGCGGCCGCCGTGAAAAAGTCGGATCTGCCGCCCATCATCAAGGGGCCGCTGGTGGACTACGCCGCGATCGTGGACGAGGAGACCTACTACGAGGGCGATGAAATCGTCCGCGAAGGGGCCCACGGCAGCTGGATCTGGGTGGTGCTGGAGGGCTCGGCCGAGATCATCAAAGCCACCCCCGCCGGGCCCTTCAAGCTGCTGCGGGTCGGGGACGGCGCCTTCCTGGGCAGCATCGCGTCGCTGCTCACCGGTAACAACGTGCGCGGGTCGACCGTGATGGCCTGCGGGAACATCCAGCTCGGCATGCTGGACACCCAGCAGCTTGCCGGGGAGATCGCCACCTTGTCCAACGAGTACAAGAGCCTGATCCGAAGCCTCGACAGCCGCCTGCGCAGCGTCACCGACATCGCCGCGCAGATCCACGCCCGCAACCCCGCCAGCCTGGCCCTGATCAAGGACAAGCGCATTGCCGTGCGCGAGGGGCACAGCGAGGAGCGGCTCTTCCGGATCCGGGAGGGGGAGGTGGTGGTGGCGCGCGGCGCCGAGAAGGGATACCTGCCGCTCGCCGTTCTGAAGGAAGGGGACTATTTCGGCCACATCCCCTTCCTCACCCTCGGCCATGAACCGGACAACGCAGCGGTCTTCTCGTCCAACGACCTCAAGCTCGCCACCGTCGACATCGACCAGGTGACGGGCGAACACCGGCGCCTCTCCTCCACCCTGAAGCACATGGTCGAGCATCTCGCGGCTTGCATCTCGGCGACTACCCTGGTAACAATGAACCTTTACAACCGGTCCGGCCTGGCCTGAGGCAACGGACCGGGGAAGGGGCGTCCCCATGGCGACACGTGAACAGCGGAAACACCCTCGCCTCAACAGCAAAAACTTATCCTACATCTGCCTGGACGAGGAGGATCGAACCGTCAAGCAGGGGATGGGCCGCACCCTGAACATTTCCGAATCCGGCATTCTGCTGGAGACCCATTTTCCGGTTGAGGCCGGGCATACGGTGGTGGTCAGCCTGGGCCTGGACGACGATCTGGCCGATATCAAGGGCCATCCGGTGCACATCAAGTCGGTCGCACAGGGGGTGTATGAAGTGGGGGTGGAGTTCGTGGAGATGGACTCAAAGTCCATGAAGACGCTCAAGCGCTACCTGCGCGCGACGAAATCGCCGGGCGACTGAACGCCGATCATCCGCCGCCCCATTCAATTCCGCCGCCGGGGGGCTGGGGCTTTTTGGGTCGATCCGCGCAGAGCGGGCACAAGAAAGGAGACGATTTCTCAATGCGACCTGTGATCAGTCAAACCGATTTTCCCGGGCTCGCCCTGCTCAAGCGCGGCAAGGTGCGGGACATGTACGACCTGGGCGAACACCTGCTGATGGTCGCCACCGACCGTATCTCGGCCTTCGATGTCGTCATGAACGAACCCATCCCCGACAAGGGGATCATCCTGACCCGGATTTCGCTCTTCTGGTTCGAGATGATGAAGACCCTTGTTCCCAATCACGTGATCACCGACGCCGTGGCCGACTATCCGAAATCGTGCCGCCCCTACGCCGAGATCCTGGAGGGGCGCAGCCTGCTCGTGCGCAAA
>JALOOS010000059.1 GCA_025454275.1 Desulfobacterales bacterium
ACCCGGCCGGACGCGGTGTCGTGCAGGGCGTCGGAAGGGATGAAGCCGCTCCGGCCCGCGCCGTGGCGGTGCAGAAAATCGATGGCCGCGAGCCCCGCCGGCTGACGGTCGACGATGATGTACTGGAGCGTCTCGCCGAGGGCGGCCTCCACGGCGGGGGCGACGGCGGTCTCCGGCTCGATGACGTCCGCCACGAGGCCGACGATCCCCTCGAGCCGCTCCCCGTCCGGGCCGTCCGGGCGGGTGCGTTTCATGACGGCCTTGACCCCGTCCTTGTACCACTCGAAGTTGTCTTCCATCTTCTTGAGCGCGGCGCACCGGGAGCGGGTGGCGGTGCGCTCGTGGTCGAGCCCCTGGGAGAGTTTCACCTGGGCGGCGAGGGATCTGGAGGTGGCGTCCGCCTCCTCGCGCAGGGCGAAGATCCGCTGCGTGAGCTCCTCGATGGCGCGGGTGAGCGCATCCCGCTTGGCCCGGGCCCGGCCTTCAGCCTCCTGCGCCGCCGTGATGGCCGTGTGCAGCCGCGCCTCCTCCTCGTCCGCCCGCTTGAGCCGGCGCGCGACATTCTCGCGGTTGACGGTCGCGTTCTGGTAGAGGTTGCGGACCTGTGCCTCCTGGGCCGTGAGGTTGACCAGCGCCGCCCGGGCGGCATCGAGCTCCCGGTTTTCCGCGGCGAGGCGTGCGGTCAGGCCCTCCAGCGCGGTGCGCTCCTGACCCAGCGCCGCCCGGGCCTGTTCGATTCCGGATCGCAGCCGGGCGTTTTCGGACTCGCCCTGATCGATCTCGGCCGTCATGTCGCGGTTTTTCTCCTCCAACCCCCGGCGGGCCGCCTGCAGCTCCTCGGACTCCCGGCCGAGCCGCTCGATCTCCCCGCGCAGGTGCTCGATGTCTTTCTCCATCCGGTCGACCGTGCGCTGGAGGTCGAATTTCTCGTTCTTGCGATCGGAGATGGCCTGGTTCTTCTGCCAGCGGTCGAGCTTGATCTCCTCCACGGCCGCATCGAGCTTCTTGAGCTCGGCGCTGTGCTCGATGTCGGCGTCGCGCAGCGCCCGGAGCAGGGCGTGGGTCTCCTCGATCTGGGCTGCCAGCGCGTCGATCTGGTGAGCCGCCAGGCGCACGTCGAGCTCGCGGGCGCGGCGCTGGTATTTGCTGAAAAGCTCCGCCTTGCGGGCCTGGCGTTTGAGGCTGCCCATCTGCCGCTGGATCTCAAGAATAATGTCGGCCACGCGCAGGAGGTTCTGCTGGGTGGTGTCGATCTTGCGCAGGGCTTCGGCCTTGTGATGCTTGTAGCGGGTGACGCCGGCGGCCTCCTCGACGAAATAGCGCCGCTCCTCCGGGCCGGCCTCGGTGATGATCCCGATGTTGCCCTGCTGGATGAAAGCGTAGGATTTGGACCCCAGGCCGCTGCCGAGGAAGACATTGTGGATGTCTTTCAGCCGGCAGGGCTGCTTGTTCAGAAAATAGGCGCTCTCCCCCGAACGGAAGAGGCGGCGGGTGAGGTTGATCTCGGTGAAATCCTTGAGCTCTTCAGGCCCGCCGCCGTTCTCGTTGGAAAGGGTCAGCGACACCTCCGCCATGCCGAGGGGCGCCTTGCCGTTGGTTCCGGAGAAGATGACGTCCTCCATCGATTTGCCCCGCAACTGCTTGACGCTCTGCTCGCCCATGACCCAACGGATAGCGTCGATGACATTGCTCTTCCCGCAGCCGTTCGGCCCCACCACCGCCGTGATGCCGTGGGGAAAATCGATGACGGCTTTTTCATAGAAGGATTTGAACCCCGAAATTTCCAGTCGTTTAAGCTTCATAAACCTCATCTCCTGCGAACGGGAAACTGCCGGCCGGTGCGAGCGGGTTTTCCGGCCGGTGATGCGATGATATCAGGGGTGGGGGCGGATGTAAAGAAAAAACACAACTCAGGGTATGTTTACGCGCCGCAGGCTACAAGATGTGGGGGATTGAGTCGTTGGGATTGCTGGCTTTCTAAGATTGAGCCGCATGGCATGCCGATCTCGAAGGGAAATAATCTCCGTTGAACAAATGCCCGGAGCATCGAGGTGCCATCGGTTCTAAAAGTTCAACATGGCCTTCCGACGTGTCACGCCCTCCGCACTGAAAAGACCCCTTAGACTCAACAGACTCAACAGACTCAATAGACTCAACGACCTCGATCACTTCAGGATTTGGCTCAGGAAGAGCTTCGTGCGTTCGTGCTCGGGGTTGACGAAGAAGTGCTCCGGGGTCCCGGTTTCGACGATCGCCCCGGCGTCCATGGTTTCGACGATCGCCCCGGCGTCCATGAAGACCACCCGGTCGGCCACTTCGCGGGCGAAGCCCATCTCGTGGGTCACGCAGACCATGGTCATGCCCTCGCGGGCGAGCGTTTTCATCACCTCCAGCACCTCGCCGATCATCTCCGGGTCCAGGGCCGAGGTGGGCTCGTCGAAGAGCATCACCTTGGGGTCCATGGCAAGGGCCCGGGCGATGGCCACGCGCTGCTGCTGCCCGCCGGAGAGCTGATCCGGATAGGCCCCGGCCTTTTCGCGGATCCCGACCTTGACGAGCAGGGCCTCGGCCTTCTGCTGCGCCTCCGCCCGCGAGCGCCGGCGCACGACGCGCTGGGCGAGCGTGATGTTGTCGAGGACCGTCTTGTGGGGAAAGAGGTTGAAGGACTGAAACACCATCCCCACCTCGGCCCGCACCCGGTTGATGTCGGTCTTGGGATCGAGGACGTCGATCCCGTCGATGAAGACATGGCCGGCGTCCGCCGTCTCCAGCCGGTTCAGGCAGCGCAGGAGCGTGCTCTTGCCGGAGCCCGAAGGGCCGATCACGACCACCACCTCGCCGGCGGCGATCGAGAGGCTGACATCCGCGAGGGCATCCACCCGGTGCGGCAGCCAGAAGGTCTTGGTGAGGTGAGTGACCTCGATCATCAGACAACGATCTTTCGCTCCAGGTATTTCACGCACATGGAGAGGCTGAAGGTCAGGATCAGGTAGAGCAGGGCGCAGATGAACCACATCTCGAAGGCCTGCAGGCTGACCGTCACGATTTCGCGCGTGGCCTTGGTGAGCTCGCGGATCGCGATGATGCCGAGCAGCGAGGAGTCCTTGATCAGGCTGATGAACTCGCCGGCGAGCGGCGGCAGAATGCGCCGGATGGCCTGGGGCAGGATGACGTGGATCATGGCCTGCGGGTAGCTCATCCCCAGCGAGCGCGCCGCCTCGTTCTGCCCGCGGTGGATGGACTGGATCCCGGCCCGGACGATTTCGGCCACGTAGGCCCCGGCGAAAGTGGCCATGGCCGCCACCCCGTACCACAGGGGCGGGATCTGCTGGAAGCCCTGCTTGGCGAGGATCGAGTTGAAGAGGGTGCCGAGCACGAAATACCAGATGAAGATCTGAACCAGAAGGGGCGAGCCCCGGATGAACTCCACATAGGTCAGGGCCGACCAGCGGAAGAGGGGGTTCTTTGAGACGCGCGCGATCCCCGCGAAGAGCCCGATCACCACCCCGAGCACGGTGGCGATGACGCTCACCTGGATCGTGAGCCAGAGCCCCTGCATCAGCAGCCCGACCCGCCAGTGCGCCTCGACCGCGAGGATGTCTCCGGCGTAGACGCTGTCTCCGACCGCCACGCGCAGCCCTTCGGCGGGGACATCGAGGGTCTGCTCGCCCTCCTCGCTCCGGAGCGTGAGGAGCCGCCGCTCCCCGTGCGGGGCGAGGGCGGCGACCTCGCCGTCCGCCTCGGCGCGGGTTTCGATGGTCTGTTTGTAGGCGAAGTACTGCGGGATGCGGTTCCAGCGCCAGACGTAATCCACCTGCATGGTGGCCACGTAGAGCGCCGCCAGCAGGCCGAAGAGGAGCATGAAAAAGGAGGCCGCGCCGACGTAGTGGGACGCAGGGCGTTTCAGAACCGGGGGCGATGCCGTTGATCGCATGCGGAGTGCACCTCGCCCGGGGATGCCGGTGTCCCTCTCATCCCCGGGCGGCCGAGGCCTACTGCTTGATGTCGTCGATCCAGTTCGTGCTCTTGATCCACTTGTTGTAGATGCGCTCATAGCGCCCGTCGTTCTTGACCTGGGCGAGGAAGTTGTTCAGCCAGTTCAGGAAATCCGGGTCGCCCTTGCGCACGCCCCAGGCGAGGGGTTCGTAGGTGAAGGGCTTGTCCAGGAAGACGATCTGACCGGTCTTGCCCTGCTGCGCCATGAAGACGACGCAGAAGGGCAGGTCGTAGACGAAGGCGTCGGCCTTGCCGCTGACCACCTCCATCGCCGCGGTCACCTCCTCCTCGAAGGATTTGTAGTTCGCCCGGGGGATGAGGCGCTTGACCGACTGCTCGCCGGTCGTCCCCAGCTTGGAGGTGACCGTGAACGCGGGGCTGTTCAGATCCCGGTAGGACTTCACCTTGCCCTCGTGCTTTTTGTTGATGATGACGGTCTGGCCCACCACGATGTAGGGGTCGGCGAAGTTGATCTTCAGGTTGCGCTCCTGGGTGACCGTCATGCCGCTCATGATGATGTCGAACTTCTTGGTGACCAGGGCCGGGATGATGCCGTCCCAGGCGGTGTTGACCGGTACGAACTTGACCCCCATGGCCTTGGCCATCTCCTTGGCCATGTCGATGTCGAACCCGACGAAGTTTCCGGATTTGTCCGTCATCTCGAAGGGCATGTAGCCGGACTCGAAACCGACCTTGAGCTCGCCGGCCTTCAGGATGCCTTCGAGGGCCGACTTTTTGGCGAGCTCGATGTCGCCGCCGAAAAGGGATCCGGCCATCACCAGACCGGCCACGCACACCACAGCCGCCATCATGGCTTTTCGCATGATTACCTCCCGGGTTTGAGTGAGGGGTTGGGTGACATCAGTAGGACTTGCCTTCCCGCAGGATTTCGCGCAGAACCATCTTCACATGACAGTCCGGGCATACGGGAACGGCCTCCTTGGGGATGTAGATGATCTGCGTGCGACGGCATCGGGGGCAGACGACTTCAACGGGTTGAGTGGGTTCCGCCACGGCAGGCTCCGGTTGGAGGTGATCGACGCCACACATCCACCGCCCCTATACGAAAACAGGAGGGATGTAAAGCGTGATGTGGTCCGCGGCAGCGCCGCCGATCGCCGGCGGCGAAAGGCGCCGCCCGGAATCATCTTGACACCGGGGAGGCTCGGCCGCTATGCTAAACTACTGATTACATAACGGCATCGATCTGCGTCGGTTGCGCGCGCGAACCCGGAGGGAGGGGCTGCATGGCAGGGATGAAAGCGCTCAGTCTGGATCAGATCCTCGACCACCCCACGGTCAAGGCGGTGGTGGAGGACGCCAGTTTCGAACTCCGGCAGCGGCGGGCCTTCGTGCCGCCGGTCTGCCCGGTCTTCTCGAACCCTTATACTGTGCTTGAGGAGACCGACCGCTACCGCTTCAGCATCGACCCGGAGGCCCGGCGCCGGCTGCCGGGTATCATCGCCAACACGGTCCAGACCGTCAAGGGCCCTGCGGAGCTCGGCCCCGGCGCGGTCGAGAGCTACGCGCGCCGGCGCAACATCGGCATCGTTTTCTCCGGAGGCCCGGCGCCCGGCGGTCACAATGTGATCGCCGGGCTCTTCGACGCCGCCAAGGGGGTCAACCCCGAAAACCGGCTCTTCGGTTTTCTGGTCGGGCCCGACGGGGTCGTGGAAAACGAGTGCATCGAGATCACCCGGGAGCTGGTCGACCGCTATCGCAACCTGGGCGGATTCACCATGATCAAGACCGGGCGCGCCAAGATCGATTCGCGCCAGAAAGTCGAGCTCTCCAAGGCGACCTGCAGGCGGCTGAACCTGGACGCCCTGGTGATCGTCGGGGGCGACGATTCCAACACCAATGCCGCCTTCCTGGCCCAGGAGATGCTGGCGGACGGGATCCAGGTGATCGGGGTGCCCAAGACCATCGACGGCGACATCCAGGTGTGCGACGACGAGGGTCAGGTGCTCTGCGCCGTCTCCTTCGGGTTTCATACCGCCGCACGCGCCTTCGCCAACGCGGTCGCCGGGCTCGCCAACGACGCCAGCTCCGACATCAAGTACTACCATGTCTGCAAGGTGATGGGGCGGGTCGCAAGCCACCTCGCGCTCGAAGTGGCCCTGCAGGCCCATCCCAACATGACCGTCATCGGCGAGGACCTGGTGGACTTCGTCGACGAGGAGCGGCTCGAAAAGGCGGGCCGGGAGAACCGCATCGACTACACGGCCTTCGGGATGACCCTGCGCCACCTCTCGCGGCTGATCTGCGAGGGGATCGTCCAGCGGGCGGCGGCCGGGAAGAACTACGGGATCATCGTCATCCCCGAGGGGGTGCTGGAGTTCATCAACGAGGTGGAGGTGTTCATCATGAAGCTGAACACCATCATCGCCGAATACAACCGCACCCATGACCGGGACTTCCACTCCGCCTTCCCGTCGCTGCAGGGCAAACTCGAGTACCTGCACCGGCTCGCCCAGCGCTCCCGGGACGATTCCGCCTTCCGGCTCTGGAACACACGCGACGAGGACCTTTTCAACGATCTGCCCGAGTTCTTCCAGGAAGGGCTGCTGACCGAGCGCGACAGCCACGGCAATTTCCAGTTTTCCCAGATCCACACCGAGCGGGTGCTGATGGGGCTGGTGCAGGACTACCTGAACATCCTCAAGGAGAAGGGGCTCTACAAGATCGGCATCGACGCCGCCTATTTCCGCAAAGCGCTTGCGGCAGCGGGGCTGGACCCCGAGCGTTTCGGCCCGGCCCTCTTCCAGAACTACGGCAAGGAGCGTTTTCTGCTGGCCAAGGCCGCCATCATCTCCTCCAAGACCCTGCGCCAGGAACTGGAGCGGGCCGGGCTGATCGGAGCCGAGGAGAAACTGCCGGAGGTGATCGACAAGATCTACAAGAAAACCGTCCCCAGCTTCAAAGTCCAGGAGCATTTCTACGGCTACGACGGCCGCGGCCACGACCCGACCAAATTCGACTGCACCTATACCTACAACCTGGGACTGACCGCCTTCAGCCTGATCGCCAACGGGGCGACCGGGCAGATGGCGGCCATCCGCAACCTGGAGCGCGAATTCGCGGCCTGGGAGCCGATCGGAATCCCCATCGCCCCCCTCATGCATCTGGAGGAGCGCAAGGGCAAGCTGGCGCTCGTGATCGAAAAGGCGCTGGTGGACGTGAACTCGGTGGCGATGCAGGTGTTCAAGGCCCACGCGGGCAGGTGGCTGGCGGCCGGCGAGGGGGAGGACTGCTACCGGCGTCCCGGACCCATCCGCTTCACGGGCGAGGGCGAGGAGGACCGGCCGCTGACGCTTCAGCTCAATGCGATCGCTGCGCCCGCGGAGTGAGGCGGGCTGGCGGCCTCAGCGGTACCTGCTTTCCAGCCGGCGCCGTTCCTCGTCGGTGATCATGCCGATCTCGACCATCAGCTCGCCGATGCCGTTCTCCCGCAGCACCTTGACCTTCATGATGGCGTCGGGGCTCTTCTGGTTCAGGCTGACGAAGGTCTCGTTCAGGTCGAGCTTGGATTTCTTGAGAAAGTAGATGTTTTTGACGAAGTTCGCATCCTCGCCGTGGAAAACGATGTGGTGGGTCAGCAGGAAATAGAGCGCCGCGCCCGCCGCGGCGAGGAGCAGGTACTGTTTCAGGCGCGAGGCCATGGCGCGGTTTCCTTCCGTGGTGTTTTCTGATAGACTTTGTTCCGGTACATGATGAATTTTATCAAGGTTGTCCCGAAGGGTCAAATTTCAGAGAGAGGGTCATGCGCGCCCGGCAGCGGCGATTGATGAGCAAGACGGCCATGGCCGATTCCATGGTCCTGACCGGCATCGTGCTGGCGATCGTCTATTGGGCGCTCGAGGCACTGCTCAACATTTTCGCCCCTGCCGAGATCGGCTTCTACCGCAACCTCCTCGGCCCCAACGTCGGGGAGATGAGCATGCGCATCATTGCGCTCTGCCTCTTTCTCATCTTCGGCTCGCACGTCCAGTTCACGATCAACCAGCGCAACAAGGCGGAGCAGGCCCTGCGGGAGAGCGAGGAGAAGTACCGGAACATCCTCGAGACGATCGAAGAGGGCTACTACGAGATCGACCTGCAGGGCCGCTTCGCCTTCGTGAACGATGCGACCAGCCGCCTGCTCGGCGTTCCCAAGGCGGATCTGGCGGGACGGAACATACGGGAGTTTTTGAACGGGGACTCGGACGAGAAGCTCTCCGCGACGTTGGCGGGCTGCCTGGCGAGCGGGCGCTCCGTGAAGGCCTTCGACTGCGAGCTGCTGCGGCAGGAGGCGGTGCGCTTCATCGAAGCATCGGCCGGCCTGCGCCGCGGGAACGGCGGGGAGGCGGTCGGCTTCCGGGGGATGCTGCGGGACCGGACCGAGAAGAAACAGCTCGAGCTCGACCTGCTGGAATCCTCCCGCAAGCTCCAGAATGCCCGGTCGGCCACCATCCTGGGGCTGGCCAAACTGGCCGAGTACCGGGACGAGGGCACCGGCACCCACCTGGAGCGGATCCGGGAGTACGCCCGCCTGCTGGCGGAGGAGATGGCGGCGCGGCCGGGCGCCGCAGAGGCGATCGATCCGGATTTCATCGAGGAGCTCTACCACTCCTCGATCCTGCACGACATCGGCAAGGTGGGGATTCCGGATGCGGTGCTCCTCAAGCCGAGCGGGCTCACTGCGGAGGAGTTCGAGGTGATCAAGTGCCACACCCGCTTCGGGGGGGATGCGCTCGCCGCCATCGAATCGACCATCGAAGGGCGCTCCTTCCTGCAGCTGGGGCGTGAGATCGCCTATCACCACCACGAGAAGTGGGACGGGTCCGGCTACCCCGCGGGGCTGAAGGGGCGCGAGATTCCGCTGGCGGCGCGGATCGTGGCCGTGGCCGATGTCTACGATGCGCTCACCAGCAGGCGCTTCTACAAGGAAGCCTTCTCCCACGAACGGGCGCGGGCGATCATCACCGATCTGCGGGGGAGCCATTTCGACCCGGCAGTGGTGGATGCCTTCCTCAACCTGGAGAGCCGCTTCGACCGCATCCGTGAAGAGGGGCAGGCGGTGGAGAGGCTGACTGCCGAAGCGGGCGCCTGCCGGCCGGGGGGCAGGCTCGCTGCGGCCTAAACGGAGGCGGCTTCGACCAGCCGCAGCAGAACCGGGGCATCGCCCGGCAGCTCCCCGACAGCGGTCTCACACGCCACCGGCCGCCCGTTCCATTCCGCCGCCCGGCAGATCGATCGCAGCCCCGGCCCCATCCGATCGAGAAAATCGTTGAGATCCCCCCCCCGGACCCTGATCCCGCGGGACAGAAACCCGGGCCCGAGCTCCTGCGCCACCAGGTTGAACAGCTTGAGCTTCACGCGGATCGCTTCCCGGCCCTCCTCCGGCCCGGCGCCTTCGTAAGAGATCTGGCGGCGCATGGCGGCATAGGCCCCGCCCCGGCGCAGGACCGCCCCCGCCAGGCCGGGCATCGCCGCCGAGAGGGCCAGGGTCGATCCGTCCCGGACCCGGGCCTGCCTCAGATCGTCGATCGCTTTGCCGTCTAAAAACACGGTCTGGACGCGTTCGTCCAGGTACTCCGGGGATATCCCGCACGTGCGGCAGATGAAACCCTCGACGGAGCCGCCGGCGGCGCCCTCCACGGTAAAGCCGCGGCCCAGGAGCGGCAGGAAGCGCGAGAGGCTCCCGGCTGCAATCGTCAGTATCAGCCGCTGGTTCGGCACGCTCGTCATGAAGGCTGTCCTTTGCCCCAAAAAACGCGGGGGGCCCTTTCGGGGCCCCCCGGTGGTGGTTGGCGCTGGGTCCCGTTCGCGCTACCAGTTGTAGACCTGGTCGAGCTCGGTGTCCTTCACCATGAAGGTGACGTTGTGGGGCGGGAGTTTCTCTTTTTTAAAGTAGTCCGGCAGCCGGTCCATCTCTTTCGTGAGCCCGGCCTTCTGATTGAATTCCCGCTCCAGCGTCAGGATCGACTTGCCCAGTCCGACCACATCATCGCCGGTCAGCTTCTTGCCGCTGAAGCTGCCGAGCAGATCGAGCAGGGCCTGGAAGGTTTCGGGCTGGTCCAGGATGGCGAAGGCGATGAAGAGGCACATGCCGGTCGAGTCGATGGCGGTGGTGGCGATCTGCAGGTTGCGCGAGAGCTCGATCTGTCCCTCGGGCTTCAGGGCATCCACCTTGCCGCCCACCCCGAGGATGTTGGCCGTGACGGCGTAGCCGGCGGTGTGGTCCGCGCCCTGGGTGCTGGTGGCGTAGGTGACCCCGATCCCCTGAACCCCGCGCGGGTCGTAGGCCGGCATGGACTGGCCCTTGACCACCGGCACGCGCTCCACGCCGAAGACCCGGCCGGTGACCGCCGCACCGCTGCCCAGGATGCGGCCGAGCGGGGTGCCGCT
>JALOOS010000316.1 GCA_025454275.1 Desulfobacterales bacterium
AGATAGGAGAGGATGAAGCCGCACAGGAGCCCGGCCGCCTCCCCGGCCGCGACCAGAAACGCGGCCTCCCAGCAGATCATGGAGCGCACCTGGCGGACCCCGGCCCCCACCGCCATCAGGGTGCCGAGCTGCCACGAGCGCTCCAGGACCAGCACCGTCAGCGTGGTCGTGATCCCCAGGGCGGCCACGGCCAGGGCGATCAGCAGGAGCACGGTCGTGACGGCGAAGGTCTCGTCGAAGATCCGGAGCACGGCCTCCCGCAGCTCCCGGCCGCTGATCATGTCCAGCCGGTCCCCCCAGCGGTCGATGAGGGCCTCGCGCAGGGCGGCCGTCTTCCGGTCGATCTCCCCCTCCCGGTCGCGGAAGAAAAATCGCACCCCGCTCCAGCCGGGGTCGTGGAAGCGCTCCTTGAAATGGCGCCAGGAGTAGAACACCACCCCTCCGTCGGTGCGGTAGTCGCGGATCACCCCCACGATCGGCAGCTCGACCCGCGAACCCTCGATCCAGGCGCGGAAGGTCTTCCCCGGGCCGAGCCCCGTGCGGTAGGCGAAGACCTCGGAAACGAGAAGCCCCTCCCCGCTCTCGAGCACCGGCCGCAAGGCCTCCGGATCGCCCTTCAGCCAGACGAACCCGCCGTGCTTCAAAAACGCCGCCATGCCCATGGCCTCGAACTCGTAGGGGAAATCGCCGTAGCTCAAAGGGTAGCGGCGGCTGGGGACAAGGTCGGCGTCAGCCGCGATCCCCGGCAGGGCGGCCGTGATCTCCTCGGGGATGGCGAACCGGAAGCGGTTCACCTGGCCCAGCTTGGTGGTGATGAAAAGGTCCCCGCTCACCGTCTGCCGCACCCAGAGCTCGACTGTCTGGCGGAAGCTGTGGATCATCACCACCAGCGCGGTGAAGAGCGCGACGGCCGTGATCAGGGCTCCGACCGAGATCGAGGTGCGCGCGCCGCTCGTGCGCAGGTAGCGCGCCGCCAGATAGGCCGGCATCCCGCCCCATCGTCTCAACAGCGGCGACAGAACACGGCCCAGGTTTTCGAGCATCCAGGGCGCCGTCAGGGAGAATCCCACGAAGAGCAGCAGGATGGCGATATACCCGGGCAGCGGCACCCCGGCGATCCCCGGCAGCAGCGACAGGGGCACGCAGAGGGCCAGGCACCCCGCGGCCCAGGCCGCGAGCCGGCCGGAGCGCCTGCGGAGGGCGGATCCGGTGTGGGCGATCTCCATGGCCTCCTTGGGCGCCACCCCCATCGCCTCCCGCGCCGGTTGGAAGGCGGCGGCGACGGCGACGAAGAGGGTCACGGCAAAGCTGATGAGCAGCTCGCCCGCGCTCAGGGTGAGCCCCTCCACGTGCACCCGCACGAAGAGCGTGGAGATGGTCTGGCTGATCGTGTGGAGCAGGTATTTCACGAGGAGCGAGCCGAGCGGGATGGCCAGCAGCCAGCCGCACACCCCGAAGAGCGCCCCCTCGGCCAGAAAGAGGTTGAAGAGCAGGCGCGGCGAGGCCCCCAGGGCGCGCAGGATCGCAAGCTCCCGGCGGCGGGAGGCGGCGTTCAGGGCCACCAGGCTGTAGACGAGAAACATGCCGACGAAGAGCGAGGCGAAGCTCAGCACGGAGAGGTTCAGCTGGTAGGCCTTGATCATGGCGCTGCCGCTGTCGCGGGCGGCCGAGGGCGGCCTGAGCTCGAGCTCCTCGGGGAGCTTACCGGCCAGGTCTTGAAAATCCGCTGAGGTCGTCTTCGCCTTGAAGCGGATGTCGATGCGGTCCAGCAGGCCGAAGAGCCCCGTGAACTCCTGGAAGGTGGCGATGTCGGTCAGGGCCACCCGCCCGCCCTCGACCAGGGCGAGCCCCTCGGGCACAAGGATCCCGGCCACGCGGAACTCGGCCCGGTTGCGGCTGTGGTCGAGGGTGATGCGCGCGCCCGATACCGTTCCGATCTCGCGCGCCAGGGGCTCGGTGAGGATGACGGTCTTCGGCTCCCGGATCAGGTCGAGCCAGCGCTCGGCCGCGTCCGCCCGCGCCCCGCGCAGCCGCCAGGTGCGGAAGGGCTGGTCGAGCAGGGGGTCGATCCCGACCAGGAGAAACGCCCCTTGCCCTGCCGACGGCACCCGGACGTAGGTGGTCATCAACGGGGAGAAGCTCTTCACGGCGGGGTGGGCCAACAGCACCGGCATCACATCTTCGGGGACGTAGCCGCCGGGCCGCACCAGGACTTTTTCGGCCGTCCCCGCGAAGAAATCCATGCTGCGGGTGAACGACTGCAGCGACGCGTGCACCGAGAGGCGCACGCTGGTGAAGACGGCCGCCCCCAGGGCGATCCCGAAGAGGACCACCAGCGCCCGGCCCAGGTGCCGGCGCAGGTGCCGCACGCTGAACCACAGGAAGAGCCGCAGGAAGAAGGTCAGCCGTGGCATGGAGAATCCGCGATGGCTCCATCCCGCAGGCGGATGTGGACCGTCGCCAGCGCGTCGGCCAGGTCGCTGTGGGTCGCGACCACGACCGTCCGCCCCGATTCCCGGTTGAGCTGGGCGAGGAGGTCGATCACGATGCGGCCGTTGCGGCTGTCGAGGTTGCCCGTGGGCTCGTCGGCCAGGATGAGGGCCGGGTCGTTGATCAGGGCCCGGGCGATGGCGGTGCGCTGCATCTCCCCGCCGGCCGGCATGTGCGCAAGGCGCGGTGCGAGGCCGAGCCACTCCAGGAGCTCGAGCGCCCTGGTCCGGGTTTTCTCCGCCGGCTTCTGCGCCAGGAGGGCCGGCAGGCAGACGTTCTCGAGGACATTCAGGGTGGGCAGGAGGTTGAAGGACTGGAACACCATCCCCACCACCTCGCGCCGGTAGCGGGTCAGGTCGACCCCGTCCGGGGCCGAGAGGGCGTGGCCCGCCACGGTGAGCTCACCGGCGGTCGGCCGGTCCATCCCGGCCAGAAGCGCGAGCAGGGTGCTCTTGCCCGAGCCGCTGTTGCCCTTGAGCACCACCATCTCACCGGCCGCAATGGCCAGGTCGACCGCGTTGATCCCGATCACGGCCCCGTCCCCCACGGGGTAGCTCCGCGTCAGCCCGCGCGCGAGAATGAGAGGGGGGGAGAGGGAGGTAGTCATTGAAATGCCGAAACAACAAAGTGAAATTTGTAAATGCCTATAATGCCTAGAATGCCTAGAATTGAAAGGATTGAATCGATCATATTTATGCTTTTGATTCGAGCGGACATATCCGGCCTTCTCGCTCCACAATGAATGCTTGAATGCTATCTTATCTCAATTATAGGCATTTTAGAGCATTATAGGCATT